>DAOUTL010000172.1 GCA_030626685.1 Candidatus Bathyarchaeota archaeon
GCTTGTTATTTTGGCTCTTCCATAACTATCATTGTTAATGTTGACCTAACCTTGTCAAGCCTTCTAATGCGCCAAGTTACAATTTCCTTAAGCTTATCCATCGTGTCTGCTTTTATCCTCGCAATTATGTCGTAGACTCCATAAACGACGAAGGCTTCATCTACCCCTTTAACTTTCTTCAATTCCTTTAATACGTCTGCTTCTGAACCTATCTCCGTGTTTACCAGTACAAACGCCGTTGGCATTTAAATCTCCTCACTTATTGTTTGCCTCTGTGTATTAAAATATTTTACTACGTCATTTCGCTTTTTAGAAGATAATCCAGCATGTCACTTTATCCACGATGTGTTTTCATCGTATTTCTAGTTTCCCATCCTTTCAAACAGTTTGCTCAGCTGGTTACGTAGAACGGATTCTGATTTAGAATATAGAGCAGAACATAATATCTTATAAAGCATGAAATATCCTTATTTTCTTAAGATAGTAAGTGTTGGGTTTAAATATGCTGGAAAAATGCGACGCGCAACATTTTATTACGAGCCGTGAGATGCGTGCTTTAGAGCTGAACGCGGAATATTTCGGAGTTTCTAGGCTTCAGTTAATGGAGAATGCTGGACATAACATTGCGTTAGAAGTTGCTTCTAGATTTAAACTGGGCCAATCTGTTGCAATTTTCTGTGGTTTAGGCGGAAATGGTGGCGACGGCTTCGTTGCAGCCCGACACTTGTCTTCCATGGGTTTTAAAGTCACAGTTATCCTCGCTGGAAAAGCCAAAGAAATCACAGATAAAGCGGTTATAGAAAACTGGAAGGCATTACAGTTTCTAAAAGAGACAATTCCCATCCACGAGGTTTATGATAGCTCTCTTATACCGGAAACAACCGCGGAAATAGTAATTGACGCGTTACTCGGGACAGGCGCCAAAGGAAAACTGAAACCACCTATTCTGCAAATGGTTAAAAAAATCAACTCTATGGATTCTTTTCGGGTTGCGGTTGACGTGCCAACAGGAGTCGACGCGGACACAGGAGAAGTTTTGGGCGAGGCTGTAAAGGCCAATCTTACAATAACCTTTCACAAAACGAAGAAGGGACTTGAAAACGCAAAGGAATACGTGGGCGAGTTAATTGTAAAAGACATAGGTCTGCCCAGAGAGTTCGAAAAATTTGCGGGTCCAGGAGACGTTTTGCTCGTTACGAAACCTCGTGCCCCCAAATCCCATAAAGGCGACTTTGGACGCTTATTAGTTATTGGAGGAAGCGAAACATTTTCCGGTGCTCCAGCCTTTGTAGCCCTATCTGCTTTACGCACCGGCGTTGACTTGGCTTATGTTGCTGCCCCGGAGAGAACCGCCTATGCCATTTCTTCCATGTCACCAGATTTAATTACTATAAAACTTGAAGGTAGGCATCTAAACTTAGGCAGCATACCTGCCTTAAAAACATACATAGAAACAGCTGACGCTGTTGTCTTGGGGCCTGGTCTTGGTTTGCATGTGGAGACTAGAGAAGCAGTTAAAGCTGTAATTGAGGCTGTTGAAAGTGCTGGCAAACCGTTGCTTTTGGATGCGGATGGCTTAAAGGCTTTTGCAGGGTTCAAGAGGATATTAAATGCGCCTCTGGTGCTAACGCCTCACGCTGAAGAATACGCCATACTGACTGGTAGGAAGCTGCCAGAAGATTTAAAGGAAAGGGCTTCAGAAGTGCAGAAAACAGCGGCGGAACTTGACGCAGTAATACTGTTGAAGGGACCAGTAGACATAGTTTCTGACGGAAAACGCTTCAAACTCAACTTTACAGGCAATCCAGGCATGACTGTCGGCGGAACCGGAGATGTGCTCTCCGGAATTGTTGGGGCTTTCCTTGCTCAGCAAATCAACCCGTTTGAAGCGGCTGTTGCCGGAGCCTTTGTTAATGGTGCTGCTGGAGATTTCGTTTTTGAGGAGAAAGGCTGTCACATGGTTTCCACAGACCTCATCCGTCAGATTCCACACATTTTAAACGATCCAATGAGCCACCTAAAGGTGCGAAAGACAAGTGCAAAAACAAGTTAAAATCGTTGTTTACCATGCTGGACAATGCGACCCCAAAAAATGCACAGCCTTAAAGCTCAAACGCCATGGGCTGGTTCGCTTAACACGTCAAATAAAATTTCTACCGAAAAGGGCTGTTGTACTTAATCCCTTCTCAAAAATCGCGTTTTCCCCGGCTGACAGAGAACGTGTTGAAAATTTTGGGTTGGTTGCTTTGGACTGCAGTTGGGAACACGCAGAAAAAGTTATGCTTAAACGTGTGAGAGGGACTTCTCGTTGCTTGCCCATTCTGATCGCGGGCAATCCTGTTAATTTTGGTAAGCCAACCAAACTTACTACGGTGGAGGCTTTAGCTGCGGCTCTTTACGTTGCCGGATTTAAAGAAGAAGCCGCTGAACTGCTCTCCATTTTCAAGTGGGGACACACTTTTGTCGAAATAAACCAGGAAAGACTGGAAAACTACGCAAACGCGAAAAACAGCACAGAAATAATAAAACTACAAAGACGCTTTATATAAAAATGTGAAAAAACAGTAAATGCTGGTGTGAGCATGTCCTCAGGGAGTTTGGAGGAACACCTTGAAAAGATGGGTGTTAGTGCAAGATTTTTCAAGTTTAAAGAGCACACGATGACTGTGGATGCTGCTGTTAGCCGTTTAGGCGTGAGCCGTGAAAAAATAATCAAAAGCATACTTTTCATCGACGACAAAGATCTGCCAGTTTTAGGCATAGTCACCGGAGACAAAAGGATAGACGAGAAAAAGCTTGCAATGGCTTGTGGAGCCAA
>DAOUTL010000139.1 GCA_030626685.1 Candidatus Bathyarchaeota archaeon
GCTTGTTATTCTCTCACGGGAAGGCTTTGAGATTAGAAAAATTGCCGATTCAAGCGTTGTGATGCGGGAGTCCAAACTTATTGATTGGACACCTGAGATGGCTGTCAAGCAAGGTTATCTACATTTCATGTTGAAGGAAATCCATGAGCAGCCAGCTTGTCTGCGAAACACGCTTAGATTGCAGGAGCATTATCTTGATTTAATGGCGACTTTTCTTGACCGTGCACGTGAAGTCTTCCTCGTGGCTTGCGGGACATCCTACCATGCTTGTTTGGCTGCGTCATACATGTTTTCCAAACTTGCTTTCTTAGTAACCTATCCGGTTATAGCTTCAGAATTCGTTGAACAGCACGGCAAATCAGTCAACATTGACAGCACAATCTTGACGGTGAGCCAATCCGGTGAAACAGCAGACACCCTAGCTGCTGTGAACTGCGCCCGCCAAAGAGCAGCAACGATTCTTGGATTAACTAACGTCATTGGCTCAACATTAACTAGGGTTTCACGGGTTTACATTTGCCAGCAGTCCGGTCCAGAAATAGGAGTGGCGGCAACGAAAACATTCACCTCTCAACTTTCAGTGCTGGTTCAATTAGCCTTAAGGGTTGCAAAGAAAAGAGGTAAGATTTCACAGGATGAGATGGACTTTTTAGCAGAGAAATTGGAGAAGCTGCCAGACGCTGTTGAAACCATAATTCAGACGCAAGAAGAAAATGTGAAGCAAATTGCGAAAAAGTACAAGGACGCGAAAACATTCTTCTTCCTTGGGCGCGGAGTAAGCACAGCCACAGCCTACGAAGGTAGACTGAAACTCATGGAAATAGCCTATGTGCCAGCCATAGCCTTCCCAGCCGGAGAAAGCAAGCATGGACCCATAAGCCTCATAGAACCCGGCTTCCCCGTAGTCTTCATCTGCCCAAAGGATGAAACGCGCAAAACATTGATGGGCAACATAATGGCGATGAAAGCCAGGGGGGCCTCAATAATCGCTGTTATTGAGGAAGGTGATGAGGAAGTGAAGAAACTGACCGACGACTACGTTGAAGTGCCTAAAGGCATTCCAGAGGTGCTGTCACCCATACCCTTCGTTGTTCCATTACAGCTTCTGGCATACTACATGGCTGTTGAAAGAGGACACAATCCGGACACTCCGAGACACCTAGCGAAATCTGTTACTGTGAAATAGTTCTCTCTTCTTATTCTGCATCTTTCTTTCAAATGCAAACACGTTAAAAGTCTAATTCTACTATATTTCATCTGGTGCTTTGATTTGGAAAAAAGAGATTGGGAAAGACTCATTGAAAATCTGATGAAAGAAGGCATTCTTCGCTCGCCGAAGGTTATTAGGGCTATGCGTTCAGTGCCTCGCGCAATTTTTCTTCCAGAAAACATGCTGTCTTATAGCGCTGCGGATACACCGCTTCCAATCGGGTTGGGGCAGACCGTTTCAGCGCCACATAGCCTTGGCTTAGATGCAAGGCTAGGCGAAACATGGTTTCAATAATGAATGAAGCCCTGCAGTTGGAAGTCGGCCAAAAAGTGCTGGAAGTGGGAGCTGGTTCGGGATGGCATGCCGCAACCATAGCTGAGATAGTTGCGCCAAGCGACACGCCTAGAAGCGAATGGGGCCACGTTTACACTGTGGAGATAATCCAAGGTTTGGCTGAGTTTGCGAGAAGAAACATTATGAAGGCTGGATACGGCGACCGTGTAACAATACTCTACGCAGATGGCTCCATGGGTTATTCAGAAAAGGCTCCTTATGACAGAATTCTTGTAACCGCCGCTGCACCAGACGTTCCCAAGCCTCTGACTGCGCAGCTAAAGCCTAACGGAATCATGCTAATCCCTGTTGGAAGCATGTACCTCTTCCAAAGTCTCATGAAAATCACGAAGGGAACTAACGGAAAAATAAAAAAGGAAAACCTTGGCGGAGTGGCATTTGTACCATTAACGGGACGTTATGGCCATAGACTCTAGTTTATAGGTTCAAATCTTGCAGTAAAATGTCCCAAAAGTTTAGGCGCGTAAATCCTTCTTAAACCCTTTATCTGATCCCTTTTCTTGTACAACATTGTCAAACACTCTGCCACATATTTAAGGTGATTATCAGTGTATGTTCTTCTAGGAATAGCGAGCCGCATCAACTCCATTCTAGCTGGAATAAATTTTCCAGTTTTTTCGTCAATTTTCCCGAAACATGAACTGCCAATTTCTGCTGCTCTAACTCCCGATTCTATGTAAAGCTGAACCGTTAATGTTTGGGCTGGAAACTGTTCAGGCGGGATATGTGGCAGAAACTTTTTCGCGTCTATGTAGACTGCATGTCCACCAGGCGGTTCAACTATTGGCACATCTCCATCCCTTAATATCTTTGCCAAGTATTCCACTTGCCTATGCCTATATACCTGATAATTTTCGTCTACTACTTCGTAAAGTCCTCTCGCCATGGCTTCTAATTCCCTGCATGCTAACCCACCATAGGTTGCAAAGCCTTCGATCACTATTGTTAAGTTTCTAAATTTTTCATAAAGTTCTTCGCTGTTCGTGCAGAGCATTCCACCGATGTTTGTTAATGCTTCCTTTTTACCGCTGAATGTGCATCCGTCAGCATAAGAGAAAAGTTCTCTTGCAATTTCTTTTATTGTTTTGTTTCTGTAACCTTCCTCCCTCTGCTTGATGAAGTAACAATTTTCGGCAAAACGACAAGCATCTATAAAGACGGGTATGCCATATTTTTTGGCTATTACACTTACTTCCTTTATGTTTTGCATTGAAACTGGTTGACCGCCAACACTGTTGTTCGTTATCGTAGTCATTATTAATGGAATTTTTTCTGGAGTTTTCTCCCGTATAAATTCTTCAAGTTTTCTTGCATCCATGTTGCCTTTAAAGGGCAATACCTTTGCTGAATCATAAGCGTCTTCAGTTGCAAGGTTAACGGGTATGCCTTTATTTCGCAAAATGTTTGCTTCGGTTGTGTCAAAATGCGTGTTGTTCGGAACGTAGCATTCTGGAAAAATCATGGTGGAGAAAAGTATGTTTTCCGCCGCTCTGCCTTGATGCACTGGAATGAAGTATTTGAAGCCGAAGATGTCTTTCATTGCCTTTTCAAGGGAGTAGTAGCTTTGACTACCAGCGTATGCTTGAGTTGTTTCTATCATCCCAGCCCATTGGCGGTCGCTCATGGCGGATGTTCCGCTGTCCGTTAGAAGGTCTATGAAAACATCTTCTGCTTTAAGCATGAAAACATTATAGTCAACTTTCTTGATGAGTTCTTTGCGCTTTTCTCTCGGGTGAAGTGTGATTTTTTCAACCATTTTTATTTTGAAGGGTTCAGGTAGCCTTGGCGATTTTTCATCCATTTCTTTTTCTCCTAAAGTTTGGTTCTGGAAGGATTAATTAGCTGTTTAGGTTTAATAAAAAGTTGAGTTTATCCAAACCATTTTTCCAATGTTGTTTTTCCCTTAAGTTTAGTTATTCCTTTCCGCATCTTTTCTAGGGCTTTTCTGACACGGTCTTCTGAGAAGTCTCTTTCTCTACAGATAAAATCAATCACGTATTTCACGTCGGGTTCCTTCCATTCTATTTTGTAATTGTCTGTTACCTTTGGATGTAAGAAGATTTCCCTAATTCTTTGCGGTTCAACTGGGAATTCCGCATTTTTTATGTGGGATAAAGCGTTTTCTAGGCTTCCATGCTTTTTTATCAGTTTTAGGGCTGTTTTTGGTCCTAAGCCTTTTATGCCTTCTGGGTTAAAATCTGTGCCTATGAGTATGCCTATGTCGATTAATTGTTCATAGGTTATTCCACAGTTCTTTA
>DAOUTL010000055.1 GCA_030626685.1 Candidatus Bathyarchaeota archaeon
ATTGTGTTCTGAATTTCTTCTTTTGTCTCATCTGGAGCCCCTACAATAAAAGATCCAACTATTACATCTATTCCAGCTTTTCTGGCTTTTTTCACAGCAGTTTTAGACTGCTGGGGAGTTATTTGTTTGTTATAATAGTTTAGAATTCTCTGATTGGCGCTTTCAATGCCAAAGTAGAGGACTTTGCAGCCTGCCTTTACAATTTCACGCAACATTTCATAGGAGCAATTGTCAACTCTCCCTTCGCAAATCCATTCCATACCTATTTTTTCCTTTCTCATGCCTCTGCAAAGTTTGATCACTCTTTTCTGGTTCAGCGTAAAACTGTCGTCTACAAAAATAAACTGTTTGTATCCTTCACTCGCAAGAAAATGTAGTTCTTCCAGAACATTTTCTATAGACCTTGGTCTCCATGTGTTACGAGCAAACTGGGTGCAACTGCAAAAGCGACATCTATAAACGCATCCACGTGAAGAAACAATGCTAGTGAACTTCTTTGGAGCAACATTTACTCCAGCAATCATTGAATGATAATCTACGTCGATTAAATTACGGTCTGGGAACGGAAGAGAATCCAGATCTCTTATCAGAGGGCGATCAGGAGTTGAAATAATGCTTTTATTATTTCTGAAGGTAATTCCTTGAACTTTCTTGAGCTTACCTTTGTTCGCCAAGCAACTTGCAAGGTCGATCACTGTGTTTTCTCCTTCTCCTCGAACCGTGATATCAACGGAAGGGTATTTTCTGAGAATTCGCTCAGAATTGAATGTTGCGTAATGATTGCCGAATACGATGACGATGTTTGGGTTTTTTTCCTTAACCTTTTTTCCAATTAATGCGGCTGTGCGACCGGAGCTTGAGAATGTTGAGAAACCGAGAATGTCAGGGTTTTCTTTCTCTATCCAATTAACTGTTTCGTCTATTGTGAAACCTTTCGCTGGCTGGTCTAGAACAGAAACTTCCACGACACCTTTTTCCTGAAGCACAGAAGACAAATATAATATGCCTAAGGGTGGAAATGAGGCAATAGATTTTCTTGCTTCACGTTCATCTAATCCTTCATAAGGACCTGCGTTGATAAAAGAAAATTTCAACTACCTAAACCTCAA
The DNA here is from genome assembly GCA_030626685.1 of Candidatus Bathyarchaeota archaeon. Lineage (GTDB taxonomy): Archaea > Thermoproteota > Bathyarchaeia > Bathyarchaeales > Bathycorpusculaceae > DAOUTL01. The sequence goes on from DAOUTL010000055.1 coordinate 1,110, forward strand.
GCTTACCTCAATTCAACTGTTTCAATTACGAACGGAAATTTAAAACTATAGTTTCTTTGTTCATCTTCCTTCTGCCAACCAGGGTTGTATGACACCCGTGACTGTAACGAGATCCGAAGCTGGACCAAAGATCTCGCCCAAAAGACGTGCGCTGAGAGCTAGCAGGCAATGAAATCGGTGTGCACGATTTCATTCTTTTCTTATTTGAATCTAAAATCACCAAACTTATAACAAAGAACCAGCCATCCCACTCGCACGCAAATGGTTGCGAATGCAAAATGAGACAAAAACGTAATGTGGTGTTATATCTAGACGCTAAACTGGTTGAAAAGTCGCAGAAGCAGAAATTTTCGGAATAAAGAACTTTGAAGAAGTAAAAAGGAATAGTAATGGAGTACATCAAAGGAGTAAAGCCAGAAGCAGTAGAAGCGGACGCTGAAGCTAAACCTTCCAAAGATATGAACCTGCAGATTCTACAAGAACTACGCAAAATAAGGAAAGCTGTAGAGAAATAAAGTGCCCCCTGAAGTCACCAAGTTCATTATCAAATTCTTTCGAATGTTTCGGCTTTCTTCAGTTTTTGTTTCTCTATTCTGCCTTAATATAAGCTTAAACGTGGTTGGGAATCTCGCAAAGTTTATTATTAATCGAATAAAGTTTAATTCGAATTTCTTACTAGTATTGCTGCGGAGTTAATATGAAGGACATTGTGTATGAGGAATGGGTTCCAGCGGGGACATTGATGAAGGCTCTAGTGGAATTTTCATCTTTACTTATCTTGTGCAAAAAAGACTTTTGCAAAACAATGTTAAAAAAGGGCGTTTTTTATCGCATGCGCTATACTATCGCGTTAGGGCGGTTAGGCTACCTCACTTCCTGTCTCGTGAACACCATGTACGAGGCTATGAAGGCTAAGGTTGTTACTATGGTTAGAACAAGTATGTTAGGCCCGGCGTATATGAGGCTGCTCGTTACGGAGGCGGCCTCTTGAGCTGGTTGAGGTGGAAACGGTCCCCCCGTCGTGGCATATGGGTTCAAGAGATACTGACCTACTTTGCTGAAGTGGTGGTTTGGAGTTATGGATGAGATGGTCTCCACTATGGCCGTGTATCTTCTAATGCTTTCAATATCCATCTCCATGGGCTCCCCAGGGCTCGGTGGCCTTATGATCGGAGGCGCTATTGTGAACGCCACAAGAGTGGCGATGATAGGAATCACGAAGGTGAATACAGCCCATACGGTGACGCCGAGTATTACGCTTTGCGAGGTTTTCTTGGAAACTGTGGATAAGAAGACGGCTATGCCATAATACGTCATCGCGAACAGAACAGAAAAAACCATAAACAACGCTAGCCTAAGGGCTTCTTCACCCGTGGGTGTGACACCGAGGATCATTATTGAAGCCCCTACATTCGCTAGTGAGGTGATAAAGACGGCTATGGACACGGCTAGGGTGGCTGCCAAAAACTTCCCATTTATCACCGTGTCCCTGAAGACGGGTTGAGCCAGCACTATTTTTAGGGTGCCCTTCTCACGCTCGCCTGATATGGTGTCGCATCCTAAGGCCACGCCCATAACGGCTCCAAAGAGGGGCATGGTACTAATTAGCATGTAGGCCACCGTCCCTAAAAACCTCTGGGGCATGGGAGGCCCTCCTGGTGCGGTAGGCATCGTTTGAACTATGCTAACATAGACAGTGACCATGGCGGCGGTCATTATTAGCCCGAAAATCGCTACAAGTACGATGAACCTTTTGCTCCTAACAATGTCGGAAAACTCTTTTGACGCAACGACAAATACGTCAGCCATGGGCAACCACCCCGATTTCTTTTTGATAATATTTCATGAAGAGATCTTCGAGGGATGGCTCTAATCTTCTAATGGATAGGACTTCAAGTCCCTTTATTTTCGCCGCCCTCTTGTTGATTTCGGCCCTAACGTCGCTCATTGTCTTTATAGAAATAACATCGTCCTTCACTTCTAAACTGATGATTTCTTTAAGCCTTTTCAGCTTAGCGACGAACGCTCCGACATCTCCCCTTGCTTCAACTTCGATCCTGTAACCCTCTTCAGCCATCATTCTTTCAGCAATTTCCTCGACATTTCCTTGAACCACGAATCTGCCTTGATTCATTATAGCCACGTCGGTGCAAAGGGGTCCCATCTCGAAGAGCAAGTGGGTGCAAACTACGATGGTTTTCCCCTGCTCCTTGTTTAGCTTGGAAACCATGTCCTTAAACGCCTTCGCGCCCTCTGGATCGACCCCCGCTGTAGGTTCGTCAAATATGAGGAGTTCAGGGTCTTTGATCAGGGTTTGAGCAATGGCGAGTCTTTGTTTCATTCCCCTCGAGAAGCCGCCGACCTTCCTATCCTTGAACCCATCTGAGCCCACGGCCTTCAATATTTCACCAACCCGTTTATCCCTCTCCTCTTTAGGTATATCGTTGAGCGCTGCGATATAATCCAAGTTTTGTTTTGCTGTAAGGTGATCGTAGAAGCCGAAGCCCTCGGGTAGTAGTCCGACTTTTTTCCTTATCTGTAAAGACTCTTTTACTATGTCATGTCCAAGTACTTTGGCTGTGCCGCTTGTCGGGAGAATGAGTCCGGTGAGCATCATCACAAGTGTCGTCTTTCCCGCACCGTTTGGGCCCAAGATGCCGGAGATGGAGCCCCTTTTTATTCGCATGTTTTCGTGGTCAACGGCTGTAACCGCTTCTTTACCTGACCCATAAACCTTTGTTAAATCGTTTGTTTCAATAACATATTCCAATTAGTTCACCTTCTACCAAACCTTCTGTAAATAAAGAAAAGTGCTACTACGGCAACCACTACCAGCGTCCCTCCCACGAAGATCCAACTCATCTGTTGTTCAACCTCAATCCGTAAGGTGAATATAAGCGCTTCCGTTTGGTCTGACTGAACTTCAAAGTCGATATAGTAGTTGCCAGCGTTAACATCGGATTGTGTCTTTGCTGTGATGACGAAAACGCCTTCTTCATCGGGCTTTAGGGATGGAAAAATCGTGGGCTTGACATCTACGGTGAAGCCATCCGGTATGCTACTAGCTACGTCCACTCTCACGTTGGTGGCATCGTGGGTTCCCGTGTTTTTAACTCTAAACTCATAGCTTGTCTCCCCTCCTACACTGACTCTTGTGTAGAAGTTTACGTTCATCACCTTGATCTCGTAGAAACCTAACACGTTGAGGGTTAGCTCCGAGCTTTTGGTCACGCTGGCGCTGGCTACCGAAACCGTGAAATCCAACCTACCTAACGCTTCTTCTTTAGGTAGAGCCACAACAACGTAAAACTCCTTTGACTCACCGGCTTCAACGTGCACGCGTGTTATCTCCTGCTCTTCAGATCCTTCGAACCACATCCTCAGATCTGGTGGTAGCCCCGAGACGTCGAGGTCAAAGAGCTGGTCGTATCCTCCTCCATTTTTTAGTTTAAGCCTAAATTTCGCTTGGGAACCAGCGTAGGCGTCGAGGTAAGGCGGTGTAGCCTCCAAGTCAACGCCGATTCCGGCGGCAAACTTTTGAACCATGACCAAAAGGGCTATGTATTCAGACGCTGCTGAAGATGAAGCGTTGAAGATAACATTGTACTCCCCGTCAGGCGCTTCTGGTGGCACGTGAACCTCCACGATTAGGTCTACGGACTCCCACTCTCTAATGCCATTTCTGTTACAACCTCGCCGCCTACACTTTTAACAAAGGCCGTCCAACCGAGCGGAACAGAACTAATAGCGACCCTAAATCGCATTTCAACGCCGAAGGGATTTTTCACTCTCACCTGGAATGGGACAGTTTCACCGGGTGCGGCCGACTTTCCCGGGAATTGACAAGATATTATGGGCTTCTCTGATGGCTCAACTATTATTGTGAAGTTTAGCGTGGATTTCGTTTTCCCGACAGCAGTGAGCGATAAGCTGTTGTTTCCCGTGGATGTTAGGGGGATTATGACCTCTAACTGGAGGTTTAGGCTCGCCCCGGTTAATAGGTGTACTTTTGTAACCTCACCAGTTTGATCCAGGATCCTCGTGGACCAGCCCTCGGGTTTAGATACCGAGAACTCTACTACTTCTGACCCCTCGCCGATATTGCTGACCGTAAATGGAAGCATTAGTTTGTCCCTGGGACTTGCCACTCGGCTCAAGACTGGAGAGGACAGCCTCAAGGCTTTGCACAAAACTATGTCCCCGAGGTCGATATCTTCGTTGCTCAGGTAGATGCTTTTAGTAACCTTGGTATATCCTGATTTTGAAAAGTGAAGGGTGTATTTGTCATTTTCCTGCAAAAAAACATGGAAGTCTCCATTGGAATACGTGTACTCGCTCTCAACGAAGGCCCCATTTGAAGAATACGTTTCTACCTTAACGTCACTCAGCCCTTGGCCGTCTTCGTCTACGACCCTGCCGAGGACACGAGCGGTCTGTCCCGTCACATAGACCGGTAACATCGCCAAGCACAGTGTTAAAATTATCAAAAAGCAAGCAACTAGTTTTGTGGGACGACTTACCCAATGACTTCTCTTCATCGTTTCCATCATCATTCATATATAGATGAGACTGGGTTTTAAATCTCTTTCCAGCTAAATCGGATAAAATTGGGTTATGCTTTAGCTCTCTGCTAGCGTTTTATGTCAAACTTCTGCCCTCATCAGCCTTACGGAAAGAAGGAAAAATACAAGGCAGGCGTTGAAAAAGCGAATCTGGAAAAGCTGACGAAACTGATTAAAATCTGTGGTATGCTTCTCCAATCAAAAGTTTACCTATTTTGGAAGAAATAACGCGCAATAGTTTTAAATCCCCGTCGATCTAATGATGAAACATGCACACGCAACATCTATCGATCTTAACATGTTATGTACGTATTTGCAAAGTCGGTATATCGCACACTTAAACTCCATCGCAGAAAAGTTTAAAACTTTTAGAACGTATCGGTTTAATTTGAATTGGTGAAATTTTTGATTCTGAGAAGAAACATCGCCTTGGTGGCGCATGACAATAAGAAAGATGATTTGGTGGAGTGGGTTGATTTCAATAAAGAAACATTGGCTCTTCACAACTTGTACGCAACTGGAGACACTGGGAAAAGAATTATCGAGAAAACTGGCCTGAAGATTACTTTACTTAAAGGTGGGTCTTACGGTGGAGACATGGAGATTGGCGCTTTGATTGCTAACGAGAAAATGGATTACTTGATTTTCTTCTGGGATCCTTTGCAATCTCTTCCTCACGATGTCGACGTTAAGGCGCTTCTTAGGATAGCCGTCTTGTACAATGTGCCGACTGCTTGTAACAGGGCGACAGCGGATCTGATAATTTCCAGTCCATTGTTTCACAGTAAAGAATACAAGCCGAAAAAGGAATGAGCCGAAAAGTGATTTCTTGTGTGTGATACATCTCTAGTCTAGATTTTATTTGGCTCCAAACATGCTTGACAATTTCTCGCGCGCGCTAGTAGGTCAAAACATTTATATTACTTAGTGCAATAAAAAGTGGAAAGGCGATTCCCTAATGCGTTTGATGCACATTCCAACCAAGTTTTCCCTGAAACATATGAGCATTAGGTATTGCCCTAAGTAATCGGGTTGGAAGCGTTCATCTTCCCTTTGATTTCGGTTCGTTTCCTTCCCTTTTGTTGGTGTTTAAAATGGGTGAAGAAAACAGTCCGTTGCTCGTACAATTGTCGGATGTTCACAGCGGTTCCAGATTCGAAGGAGAAACACTGCAGCAATCAATGCAAACAGCATTCGTTTTAATAAATACACAGAAAGGTTTTGAAGCAGCTGTGCTGAAAAAATTGAAGAAAATTGAGGGAGTTGATGAAGCCTTCGTTGTTTACGGAGTCTACGACATAATCGCAAGGTTAAAAGCAGAAACCATCGACAAGCTTAAGGAAACTATAATTCTGCGAATCAGAAGAATTGATAAGGTTAAGTCAACATTAACAATGATAGTTTCGGAACAACTATAGGGTTCCTCAAGTTGGCTTCCGGTTTTACGATGAGACTGAAGTTCTTTGAACATTCGTAAAGTTGTTGTCTTTTCAAATCATAGATCAATGTTTAAGAGTGGTTTTTTTCTCTTCGCTTAATCAGTAGCACATGAACCCTTTTGAGGTCCCATAAAACTTCATAGATTACTCGAACACCGCCTATTCTCGCTCTGTGGGAGACGATGACTTGAAACAATTAGTGTCAGCCTAACTCTTTAATTAGGTCTTTAAGGTTCACACATGAGCCTTCCGCTATTTCCTTCAGAGCCTCCTCAAGCTCCTTCTTTTCTTCTCCACTCAACTCTTCTTCTGGCAAAAGCATTGACCTAAGCCTCAAGAGTTCAAGCTTAACCAAGTCCAGTTTATCCAACACCAGCCTCAATTGACTTTCAGTAACCGTTACGTCCACCTCTGTTACCTAAACCCTATCCCAAGTGAATTACATTTTGCCATTTCCAAATAGAAAATTTCACCCTCACTCCATTCACTTATCACTTTAAACTTTGTTTTTTCGGCTAATTCCTTAAAATATTCAATGTCCTGCGCTTGCCATCTCACTCCGTATCCAGCCTCTACCTCTTCATTTGGCAGCCTAACTCTTAAGCGCACCAAGAATGCTTTATAGTCTCCGCGTTTCTCGGGAATTCTGGCATCCCACACCAAGAATTTTCCATCTTTTTTCAAAACTCGGTGGGCTTCTTCAAACACTTTCAACTGCTTATTCTTTGGAATGTACATGAGAGAGAAGAAAGAGGTGCAAACGTCAAAGGATTCTGGAAGAAATTTTAGGTCTGTTGCATCCATTACAACTTTTAATGCTTCGTTTTGAGTTTCCAGTAATTCTCTTTCACTCGTGTCA
>DAOUTL010000087.1 GCA_030626685.1 Candidatus Bathyarchaeota archaeon
CGGGTTTGTGACACAGTTAAGTTTAAATTTATGTGATTCATAACTGAATCATCTGTTTGCCATGTCAACAGATGAGTACACAACTCTTTTGGAAGCCTCACCGTTGTGTACTCATCTGTTGACATGGCAAACACATGATTCAGTTATGAATCACATAAATTTAAACTTAACTGTGTCACAAACCCGCAGGCTTCTGCAACATGTTTGCTTCGTTCATGTCGGCAAGCTTTTTAACAAAGCTTTATCCTTAGATTAAACATGAATGATTCAGAAGTGTAACATGCATGACAAATTACGTCACCGTTAGACTTCCCAAAGAGCTCGTTGACCAGATAGACGCTTTCCTTGAGCGTCAAAACTTAGGCTACGTTTCAAGGGCTGAGCTTGTCAAAGACGCTGTGAGGAACTTTCTCGCAAAAATGAGGCAGGAGTCTAAACTCGAATCTCCTGTTGCCCCGCACATTATGATAATGGATGAGGAGAAGTGAGAGCATGAGAAGCAGAGGAATCAAAGGTTCTTTACTTAAAAAGGCACGGGTCGCAAAAATTTCGTCGAAATACGGTTCATGTGAAGCCTGTGACAACCAAGGCCAAGTCAGATATTTCGTGGCTGCCAAGCTTCCAAGGTTCATGTATCTCTGCGACGAGCATTATCTGAGGATTCGCGACCTCTTGGAAATGGCTTTGGCTGAAATTCTGAGCAGGGAAGGGTTATCATGAGGGATCGTGATGCGCAGAAAACGTGTGGTTAAAGTGCTTCTAAGCAATGAACAGAGAGAGCTTTTAGACCTGTTGCGTATGAGGCTTGGAATCAGCCAAAGCGAAGCCCTCAGAACAGCTTTCATGGGATACGTCAAAGACCTAAACCTGCTCTCTGAAAAACTCAAAAACAACAAGCTGAAATGAGGCGTGAATCTTGGGTAAAAGATGGACAGAAGCTGAAAACAAGCTTTTAATTGAAATGGTTAAGAAAGACATGAGCGTTCAGCAAATCTATGAGTCAGGCAAGTTTCCAAACCGAACATACAGGAGTGTTGATGTGCAGATAAAAAGGCTTGGCTCTTCTGTGACACAAAGGAAAAAATTTTTTGTGACACAAGTTGGTAGGGCTGAAATTCCAGATTTTGATGATGTGCTTGCTCGCTATGTTGATGCTTTTAACAAGCTCTGCGAGACGACAGAATTTAGCAAAGAGGATTTGGAGCGTTTTCGCATAATTTTCATGGCTGCATGGAAGTACCGCGAGCTTTTCCGGGAATATGAAGAGTTTGAAGAGGTGAAGGCTGACGTTGAAAGACTTAAGGAGCAGATGGCGCAGATTCTGGCAGAAAAGAGTACTGAAAAAAGAGATTGAGCCCATCGACCGGTTCGTCAGGGATCTGTTGCGGGAAAAACACAAAGAGTTTACAGGTTCGCCTGTTGTTTTCGCCGAGAAGGTTCTTGGCATGAAGCCTTTTCCGTATCAAGCCAGGCTTTTAGAGGATACGAGTAAACGTATAGTCGCAGTATGGGGGCGCCAGTCGGGCAAGACAACAACCATAGCCATGAAAGCCATATATTTTGCAGACACAAACCCAAAAGTAACCGTGCTAATTACAGCTCCAAGCCTCCGTCAGAGCATGATAATGTTCGACCGCATAGCCGCATTCGTTTTTTCATCAGCCTACTTACGCAACAAAGTTGTTAGAGCTACACGCACCTTAATCCATTTTGAAAACGGAAGCCGCATAATCGCTTTACCATGCAGCGAACATATGTTACGTGGTTACACGGCAAACATGATAATTCTGGATGAAGCAAGCTGGATTCCTGAAGAAGTTATTACGCAAATTCTTTTTCCGATGCTAACCACAACACGGGGCTACGCGATTTTCCTCAGCACTCCTTGGGACAAAAACCACTTTTTCTACAGAGCCTTCGTCAACCCAAACTACAGCGTACATAAAGTGAAGTCTGAGGAGTGCCCGCTTGTAACCAACGAGTTCTTGGAAGAGATGCGAGAGAACATGACTCGTGAAGCCTACTTGATGGAGTATGAAGCCGAGTTCGTTGAAGCCTTAAACAGCTATTTCCCACAAGACTTAATCCGCAAATGCGTTGAGCTCGCCCAGAAGCTCGGGTTAGAGATTCACCCCCATCTTGAGCAGGACTTTCCAGAGGGCGAGTATTACGCTGGATTAGATTTCGGTAAGCTGCAGGATTACTCCGTTTTGGCCGTCGTCAAAGTAGAAGATAACACTATACGATTATTCTACCTGCATGAGTTTCCACTTGAAACTCCGTACGCAAGCGTGATAGGACATCTCGTGAAGGCGAATGAAAAATTCCAGCTCAACAAAGTTTTAGTCGACCAGACAGGCGTAGGCGAACCAGTCTTAGAGGAAATTCGCAGTCAAGGCGTGGACTGTGTCGAAGGCGTAAAGTTCACGGTTCAAACGAAAGAGGATTTGCTTTCAGGCTTAAAAATAGCAATGGAACAAGGAAGGCTTGCAATTCCGTATCACAGGCAACTGTGCACACAGATAAACGAGCAGCAATACGCGTACAGCAAAAGCGGACACCTGCAGTTCAGCCATCCCGACAAAAGCCACGACGATATGCTGTGGGCTTTAGCCCTCGCTTGTGCAGCCACAAAAACAGAGCCAGCTCCAAAACTCTGGGTGGTTTCGAGATGAGAAGATGTGAGTTTTTCCGTATAGAAAATTTTCTAAGATGATAGCAATGATGCAGAATATTCAAAGAATGAGAGCTGCTGGTGGAATAAGGGGAAAGTTTAAGCCAAAATTAGCCCATGAAAAGAGAATATTTAAACTGAAAGCAAAACCAAAGAAGGATTAAGGGACATTTAATGAGGGGTCGTCCAGCTTTAGTTCTTTTCTTTTTAGCTCCAGCAATAGCTGAGCTTTTGTCCGGTTCAGCTCCGCCAGCAGAATTCTTTAACCCTATAGGTTTCGTTTTGCTGGCATCTCTTTATGGAAGTGGAGCATTAATTGTTCGTGAATTGAAGGTTAGATGGAATAAGGGGTATGTTTCATTGTTCATTCTCGGCGCGGCTTACAGCATTATAGAGGAAGGTTTGATGGTGAAAAGCTTCTTTGATCCAAACTGGATTGATTTGGGAGTTTTGGGCAGTTACGGCAGATGGATGGATGTAAATTGGGTGTGGGCAGAATGGCTAACAATATACCATGCGGTCTTTAGTATAGCAATTCCAATAACGCTGGTGGAACTCGTCTACATTGATAAAAGAGGGGAAAGATGGATTGGCAATAAAACATTTATTGCACTAACATTTCTGCTTGGAGCTGTAACCGCCCTCGGATACTTTGCGTTAACTCCGTATAGACCGCCGACGGCTCAATATGCATTAGCAGTCTTTTCAGTGGTAATCCTCACAGTTTTGGCGTGGAAACTCCCTTTAAACACAGGTAAGAAAGGAAAATTTAAGCCGCCTAAACCCTCAAAACTAGCGCTAGTAGGCTTTTTAATTGCTTTAAGTCTATTCTTGCTTTTCATGGCAGGGCCATATTTGGTTCCGCAGCCACTTGCATTGATGATTTTAGGAACAGCTCTTGTCTATTTGGCGGCAAGCTTTCTAAGGAGATATAGATGGAGCAGTGAGACTTTATATCATAAATTCGCTTTGACAGCGGGAGCGGTAGGTTTTCTAATAGCCCTAACTCCGCTGCAGGAATTGGATTCGACCAGGCCTGATGACCCAAGAGGAATGTTAATCGTAGGAATAGTAGCCTTATCCATGCTTCTGCTATTGGCGAGAAAACTAAAGCGGGAAACATCCAAAAATAAAGCTGTTTAGGATTATTTTGCTTTTGCAACTATGTTTAGGCTGCTTTTAGTAGACCTGCTTTCCGTCTTAACCTCGCGCGCGAGTTACTGCTTCACTTCGACCCTGATTTCCCTGATCAGGTTAACTCCCAGGGATGCGATTCTACCGCCGGCGAACATGATGAAGAACATTAACAAATACCAGAACACCATGGACACTATTCTGCTCATGTCTTGACCCGATATTATCTGCACGGTCTCGGATGCGCCACCTGTTTGGGGAACTGAAAAAGAGACATCTGAGAAGTTAAATAACTTCGGTGGAGCACTGGCACCGGTAAAAACATTGAACGCTAAGAAGACAGAAGAGAATATCATTACAACTCCAATGGCTAAAAGGATATAACCAACAACTTTTTCATTTTTAAACTTCATTTTCTCATATCTCCAAAAAGGGTTAATTTCTGCGTATTTAAAACTTTCAACTTAGTTAACGATATGAAAACAGTTTTCACAAAGATTTTGTTGCTTGTCGCATCGTGAAAAAGCCTCGCGCGCGCGAGGAGCTTCAGACGTTAAATGCATATAAACACTTAAAAATTGAAGTATCTGAAGTTTAAGCTATTGCGGGTCTGAGGGAAAGATTACTAGACTTAGAATGAAATGTCCCCACTGTGGTTTTTGAAACCGTTTTCTATGAAATTTTCTTTGGAAACTATCTATACCGTGCATAAGGCGACTAAAAAAGATACCCAAAGAATTTTTGGTATCGTATGAGTATATACCCGGGTACGGAGGCTCCTCGAAAACTGGTGACCCAGAATGCAGATACTCAGATAATTATGAGGTTAAAATTCAAGAGATTCAATGGTCATCTTAACAATAAGTATTTTGCTAAGTGCAACGAAAGTGAAACAAAAGCGAGCGTGTGCTATAGGCCAAAGTGCTCCTCTAAGAGCGTAATCAGCCTTTGCAGAATTTTTACGCAAGATCTGCGGCTTTATTTTGAAGTGATTTTCTAAGTAATACTGTTGAGAAACTTTGGAAGTTTTTTGTAGAGTTCGCAGGTGTCTTTCACAGTTATGTCTGGTTCCTGTTGACTTTCACACAGTTTTTCAAGCGAATAAAACTGTGATGGAACAAAAACTGTTTTCATACCCGCAGCCCTTGCACCTTTTATGTCTTCTAGAGGGCTGTCTCCGACGTAAACCGTTTCTTCCGCCGTCGCTTTAAGCCTCCTCAAGGTTTCTCCAAAGATTTTTATGTGAGGTTTCCGCCAGCCCACCTCGTCTGAAACCGAAACAGCGTTAAAAAACTTGTTTATGCCCAACTTTCTAAGTCCAGCGTAAATCACCGGTGCATACGTGAAGTTTGAAACCAAACCCAACTTGTAACACATTGAAGCTTTCTTTAGCATGTTTTTTATGCACGGTCTAAGCTCCAACGAGTTCAAGTAGTCTTCAAAGAATACGTTGACAACTGTTTTTATGCGTGAATCTTCCGGATTTGTTTTAAATCCCACATTGTTTAGGGCCTCTGAAATCCAAACGGCGTTTGTGACTTCGACCAGTTTTTGATAGCGGATAACACGGTATTTCTCGTGTGCTTGGCTGTATGCTTCTAAAAAGCTTTCATTGTCAACGTTGAAACCAGCATCTGCAACAGCTTCGTAAAGCCTCATCTTTGAGGCCTCCAGCGTATAGTTTTTCACGTTTGTCAATGTGCCGATGAAGTCGAAGATTACTGCTTTGATGTGTGACAAGCCTAAGTCCTCTACACTACGTATTTGTCTGTTTTTTCAAAGTCTTTAACGATTTCCATGACCCGTTTCGGAGCATTAACAGTTTCTAACGGGATTCCCTTAAGCAAAACCCACGGGCTTTTTTTCGCAATTAACGTAGCAACGTGGTTTTCGCCGAAGCATTTTTCGGCAATTTCGTAAACCAGACGCCTAACCTTAATCTCATGGAACTGACCTAAAGCATGCAAATACTCGTGAAGCAACAAATTGTAAATTAAGGCGTTGACCACACGTTTAGACTTAATTGAAGCCTCAACTATTTGAACCAGAGCTCTGTTTAAAACAATGTTGTTTGTTCCCAGCGGGTGGTATGCCCCTAACCGGATGGGTAAATCATCCAGGAAAAGCATAATCCCACGTCTATGTTTGTGCAAAGAAAACTCCACAGTGTCTTTAACAA
>DAOUTL010000141.1 GCA_030626685.1 Candidatus Bathyarchaeota archaeon
AAATAGACCTTAGTTTTAATTAGGTTTTTGGCTGTGAAACGAAGCTTTTATTATGTTATAGATGCAATATTTCGTTTTTGGGCTGTTTGCATGCTAAACTACAACGTATTATCAAAAAAGCCTTCAGTTTTCAAGTATTTTTCAGGACTGGAACTGCACGAATTTGACGCCTTAAACTTGAAGATAAAAGAGAGATACCCTGCCTTTGAGCAGAAACGACTTTCAAGAGCAGACAGAAAAAGAAAAATCGGCGCAGGCCACCCCTTCAAACTCCCCTTAACAGGCAGGCTCCTCATGCTGCTGGTGTACTATCACCTCTACGTGTCATCGACGTTGGCAGCCTACCTCTTTGACCTCAGCCAAACCAACGTGCTAAAAAACATCAGAAAGCTAGAGCCGTTGGTAAGCCAGGTCTTACCGTTGCCAAAAAAGCAGCATGAGAAAGCCAGGCGGCTGCAAACACTCGACGAAGTTGAAGCCATGTTTCCAGGCTTCAAAGCCTTCCTAGACGCGACAGAGCAGGAGATCCCAAGACCAAAAGCCAAGCGCAAACGAAAGACGCATTACAGCGGCAAAAAGAAGAGACGCACAGTAAAGACCCAGATTACAGTGAACAAAGACGGCCTCATCGTCCACAAGACCAGACATGCCAGGGGACGCACTCATGACTACGCCCTGTTCAAGCACAGTCATCCGCATTTACCTGATGTCGTCTCTTTGGGGTTGGATCTTGGCTACGTCGGCATAAAGACCGATTACCCCGAGCTTAGGTGTGAGGTTCCTTTCAAGAGGCGTAGTCCTGGACGGGGCAAGCGAGGCGTGGAGGCTAAAGAGCTCACGCCTGAACAAAAAAGCTTCAACAAGAGGCTGTCAAAGGAGAGGGTGGTGGCGGAGCACACAATTTCCAGACTGAAAAAGTTCCGTATATGGGCTGAGGAGTTCAAGAACCGACTCAAACATTACGATACAATGACAGATATAGTGTGCGGGCTGGTAAACTTCCGCATAGCAGGAACAACAGCTATCTGAAAAATCAATCATAAAAACTAACAAAACCCACAACAAAAACTCCAACACCTAATAAAGACTAAGGTCTAATGATGTAGTCAAAGGAGAGTTTGTTTTCCCAGCCGACGTTTTCGAAAAAGTTTGGAATCGGGGTTTCACCAACGAGTTTTCCATCTTCTTTTAGTGCCTCTTGAAGCATTTTCGGTATTTTCTCAAAAATCTACAGCAAGCAATCCTGGAGTGACTAATATGAGTTTTGCCTTATCCTGAGGCTTTTCTTTTTCACCAGCCTGCATTCCAACATTTTCTACCATTTCGAGTTTTCTAGCCTCATCTAAATCCGCATCTGGAACCCAATACATAATTGCACCTAGGTCTTGGATAGCGAAAGCGAAGTTAGATATTGTTGGAAAACAACTTCCAGGGCAACCCGAAAAAATAACGGTGTCACCTTTCTGAATGCCTGACTTCTTTGCGACTTCCCGAAATGCGTCAATAAATCCGACTAAACCTTCCGTCTTGAGAATAAATTCTTTTTCCATTTGCCATCCCGTCTAGAGTGAAAACATCTTTCTTTTAAGTCTTGAGATGAAACTTGTTTTGAATAGCCAGATTTAAATATGAGGCGTTTGTGTCTGGTATGGAGTTAGGGGAGCTGGGTTAACCGGCTGAGAGGACGACTGGTTAGTCGTCGACCCTTTGAACCTGATCCAGGTAATGCTGGCGGAGGGAAACAGTATGAGTGAAAGAAGGATTCCAACTAAAATTCTGGCCGAAACATCTGTCGTTGTTGCTCTAAGTTTTATTTTGAAAGACATTCTACCGCCAATCTACCATCTTCCGCAGGGAGGTTCCGTCACCGTAGCAGGCTTAGTGCCACTAGTTTGGTTTGCTCTTAGGCGAGGTTTCCGTTACGGGCTTTTCGCTGGCTTCATCTACGGGTTGGTTCACATGGCGCTTGGCGGCTACGTAATCAATCCAGTTCAAGGCTTGCTCGACTATCCTTTGGCTTTTGCCGCATTGGGCTTAGCTGGACTTTTCAAGAGATATCCCTTGGTCGGCGTAGGCGTTGGTATAACTGGAAGATTCATCGCTTCTTTCTTGTCGGGCATCTTCTTCTTTACATCTCTCACTCTGGAGGGAGCAATAGCCTCAGCCTTGTACAATGGCACCTACCTCATAGGCGAGTTCGTTATCAGCGCCATCGTAATTTACTTGCTCATCAAAAGAAATCTAATTGATATTTATCTGTAAACCGCAACTTAGAGAAGAGCATTTAAATCGTATCCGAACGTATAGTCGAAACTCTTAGATAAAAACGATAGAGGAGAGAATTTTAGATATGTTTGACCGTTCCAAATGCGATCTTTGCGGAGAGTGTCTAGTGAAGTGTCAGTATGTTGACTACAGTAAAGAGAAAGCGAAAGAGGAGATTGATAAACTCATCAGAGGAGAACCAGCCTCCATCATCAAAGAATGCATCACCTGCGTTGCCTGCAACCAATACTGCGAAAAAGGAGCTAATCCCTTCAACCTCATAAACCAGAGACAGGAGGAAACAGGTCTCTTTGAAGTTAGTGAACGATCCCTTGACTTTTTTTCCGCGGCTGAGATGATGCCCACGAAAGTTATCCCTGGCCAGCCTGGAAAACCGGTTATTTCGCTCTGCACGGTGGGAGATTTGATTCCTGGACTTTTTGAGGGGCAACTGTTTGAAGGGATGACCTTCCTAAAGGGTGGAGAGTATTTCTGTAAAATAGGCTGGGTTCATGCGGGAAAAGAGAGTCCTGTCAGAGACGGAGCCCAGGCTGTTGTAGAAAAGCTTGCTGAAACAAAAGCGAAGGAGATTATCTTCTACCACGACGACTGTTATGCCATGATGACTACAAAGGCCAAGGAATACGGGATCAATTTGCCTTTTAAACCAATCCACATCATTGAATATCTACTCAACTATCTTAAGGATCATAAAAATCAGATAAAGAAACTGAACATGAAGATTGCCTATCAGCAGCCCTGCGCTTCTAGGTATACCCCTTGGAAGGATGAATGGCTGGATGAACTGTTCCACCTTATCGGGGTTGAAAGGGTGAAGCGGAAATATGATCGGATGAACGCCCTCTGTTGCGCAACACCCGTTGTAGCCACAGACCGAGAGAGAGCCAACGGCATAAAAGATAAGAACATAAAAGATGCCTTGGATGCTGGAGCTGAAGCCATGGTTTTCCTCTGCCCTATTTGCTTCTTAAGTCTAAGGAGGAGGACAAGGGAAGCAGGATTGGAACCAATTCCCATAAGCAATCTTTGTAGGCTAGCCTTAGGAGAGAAGCCGTCTGCCTAAGAGGTCTAAAACGAGAGAAGGCGTCTAGGAACGTTCCTCAGGTTAATATCGCGCACGCGGCTAGATACTGCCCACTCGCTTCTTGGGTTCATGCACGAGAAACAGAACTATGAGGGACTCTGGAACAATCAATCCAAGCGTTACGTAGAAGGGCAGCTGAGGAATGAAGTTCACATAGAGGTAGTTACCCAGCAACATGCCGAAAGCCATCATGATGTAGCCCATGAAGTTGACGAACCCATTTACCTTACCCCTATTCTCCGGATGTACAAGATCCGTCGAAAGTGCTGTCACCGCAGCCATCGCCAACAATTGAGCAATTCCGAACAGGCTCATCGAAATCATAACGGTTAAGAGGTTGCCAGTGACGAAAATCAGTGTAGCCGCGCCGCCGACGAATAGCCCGAGAACTAGCGGAATCTT
>DAOUTL010000116.1 GCA_030626685.1 Candidatus Bathyarchaeota archaeon
CTCCCTAAAAAGCATGGTAGGAGACACCCTCAGAAGCAGAACAATCCAAACCATAAACGCAGAGATCTGGTCAAAAATCACCTGCTACAACCTCATATGGACAATCAGAGGAAGCTACAAATTTTGAGCCAAAACCCTAAAAAGGAAAAATATATAACATACATGCGTGGTAGTTATTTTTTATTTTAAATCCTCTGTGACGTATAAGTGTATGCTTTGGGTGAAAAATGCCAAAAACTAAGCGGGATGCCGTTTCACGAAAAAACGTACGTGTACCAACCCCACTCATGGACGAAGTAGACGGAATCGTGCAAAATTGTGGACTGTACCTTAACCGTCAACAATTCATCGAATCGGCAATAAGAGAAAAAGTTGAGAGGTTCCAACTCGTGGAAGGAAGAGAGGCAACGAACCTTAGATCAGAATCGGT
The DNA here is from genome assembly GCA_030626685.1 of Candidatus Bathyarchaeota archaeon. Classification (GTDB taxonomy): domain Archaea; phylum Thermoproteota; class Bathyarchaeia; order Bathyarchaeales; family Bathycorpusculaceae; genus DAOUTL01. The sequence continues at coordinate 431 of DAOUTL010000116.1, forward strand.
GATTACAGCTCTGTCACAGGAATTAGATGACGATATTTTGGTTCGTATTAAGGAAATATTTTTGGTACACATCACAAATATTGTTAAAGAAAAAACTGTGCCTGCTGATCATTTAGATTTGAAAGAATTTGAACAAGATCTGAGAGAATTTGAACAATGTGTTAGGCAATATGTACAGAAAAGAGCAAGGCGAGAGGGCAAGAAGATCACAAAGAAACGGCTAGACGCGTTAACTGAGGAAATACGAGAATACGAGAAGGAGATACTCGAAGGATTAAGCTTTGTGAGCCGCCGTTGACGTGTGGGTGTGCTGAATTTTTAGTTTGGTGTGGTGTGTGCATTAACTAACGATATTCGTGTATGCGTAGCGTGTGGGTTCTCTCCACTTCTCTTTAACTCTTTAAAAACTTTCGTGCATTTACCAGTTATTTCATAAACGGTTTCGCTGGCGTTTGTGCGCATGCCAAGCTTATGGTAAAGAGTGTCCGGGCTTATTTCTAACCCGAAGTTTTTCACGTGAAGGGAACGCGACCCCTTACTTTTCTTCCTTTTGAAAATTCAACAATTATGCTTACGTAGGCGAACTTTTTTTTACAATGTTCTCATAGATTTGGGACGTATCAAATCGTGATTCCTAACGATTTTTTCCCTTAAAACTTGTGATATTCAGTTGTAGAACGCACTTTTCCACAAATTTTATATTTCTATAGACATATATGATACATCTATGTTACAGAATGAGTCCTTCAGAAGGGGGAGGATTGCTGTTTGACGCGGTCGTATAGGAATAAATGGAAGATCATCTTGGATATTTTGAGGAGTGGTTTAGGTGAGGGCGCTAAGAAGATTCATATTATGTACAGGGCTAATTTGAATTATGTTAGTTTTAATAGGCATTTTCCTGTTTTGATTAAGGAGGGTTATATGATTGAGGTTAATGATGTGGATGGCGGGGTTTTATACCGTACAAGTGAGAAGGGTAGGGCTCTTCTTAAAAAGTTGAGCGCGGTTGAGGTGGGGCTTCCGAGGAAAAAGGGTTTTTAGGCTTTTTGACTTTGCTTATTGAGATTTCCTTGAGCTTTTTGTCTATTCTTACGCCGATTTCTAGGGCGTCTTGTGTGAAGTTGCTGATGAGGACGCTTTGGATGCTGACGCAGCCTTTAGGTGGGAGGATGATGGAGCATACGGCGACCTTATGCTCTTCGCCGTCGCCTCTGTTGTGGAAGCTTAAAACCCATGGGCTGAGCTTGGTCTTGCCTGCTACTTCATCGTAAGCTACAACGCCGCATTCTGAGAGAGACATCACAGTCTGAGCAGCGTTTTCAATTGAAACTTTAAGCTTTTCAGCTAAGTTTTCAAGGCTGTGCCAATGCCCGTTATCAATAGTTTCAAGGAGTTTCCATGCGCTCATTGACGGCATAAGCGAAAGTCTGCTGTTTTAATATTAAATGATTGAGAACAAATGCTATGGTAAAATCTTCTGGTAAAATTCTACGGTAAATTTGTACGGTAAAATGGTTCTCAAGGCTTTAAAACGCTAACATCCACAACCTTGTTCTGGTGAGTGCATAGCCGGTTATGCGCTGGTTAGGGCTATGTCTAACCCGTGCCGAGTGTGGGGCACGTTAAACATACCCAAAAGAGGAGAAAGGAGAGTGATAAAAAAATGGAAACTAAGAAGATAATGGCAACATTCGCAGCGTTAATGATTGCTTTGAGTGCGGTAGGATTTGCATATGCAGCTTGGAAAGACATGGTTTACATTGAAGGCACTGTGGAGATGGGTGACTTCCTCGTAGGGTGGCTGAACATCACGGAATGCTATGATATCGATCTTCAATGGGATGTACCTAAAGAGGTGGCGACTCTAACTTGCGAGCTAGAAGATCCGGAGACAGGTGTCCATCACATTGACCCAGAGACTGGGGAACCACAGACCGTCTACCATACGCTGGTTGTGACCGTGGAGAATGCCTATCCACAATACGAAGCTTGGTGCAAAGTTGATCTTAAGAACGCTGGAACCATACCAGCCCACATCGTTAGCGTTGTTCTGACACCTGGAGCAGGTCTCGTAATAAGCAACACTACATTTGATGCGAATGGTAATCCAGTTGGTTGGGAGCTTACCGACACTGACACTGATTTGCCAGCACTTAACGTCTTCGTTTGTAAACAAGAAACTAGATTGTCGCTCGTATGCAATCAGATTGACCCCTGCACTGCTGAACCCGTCGACTTATGGCTGGAGGTAAAGCAGGAAGGCTGCGAAATGTGCAACACCTACACGTTCAGCTTTGAGATCGAAGCAATACAGTGGAACAAAGCGCCAGTAGTAGGCTAGCAACCACTCTCAGCAAAACCTTAGGTGAAAAGAAATGGAAAACAAAAAGTTAGCTGCAATGGTGCTCCTAATAGCATTAGCACTAAGCACATTCGGATTCGCATACGCCCACTGGAGTGACATGGTTTACATTGAAGGCACGGTTGAGATGGGAAGCTTAGCATTAGCGTTTGATTACGTAGAGCCTCCAAGTTGCGTCGAATACTATTGGGCTAATGGTAAAAAAGTGGAAGGTGAATACCTAGGCAAAGAAGTTGGAGACTCCGACTGCCACTATGAGGATTACATTAAAGACGTACACACACTAAAAGAAGGCTACAAGAAGTTGATTATAGAAATTACAAACGCGTATCCGCAGTACATAGTCCACACCACGTTCAAGCTACACAACATAGGAACCATACCAATCGACATAGCAACGTACGAGATAACGGGCGAAAAGAGGGACAGCGAAGGAACTGTAATATGCAATCTTTTGTATGCCGACACCGATCCCGCTAAGCCTTGGATCGGCGACCTATGGGAAGACGTCGATGGAGATGGAATAATCGACCTCGCTGTCGATCTTAAAGTAATTGACCTCGAAATCACAAATCAACTTCCAAAGCAGATTGACCCGTGTGATACCGACAAAGCAGAAATAGACTTGGAGTTTAAACAGGACGCTGAAGAGTGCCACACATACACAATACACGTCACAGTAGTAGGCATCCAATGGAACAAAGAGTTGCCATAGCGCAAGTAGGCACAAGACTGCTCAAAACAAAATTCCCTATTTTCCCCTTTTTAGTCCCACATAACACGCGTGGCTGAAAAGTATGTCCCGTAACACATACATAATCCTTGCCTTATTCCTAACCGTTTACATAATCCTAACCACATTTCATCCCGGAGGGCTAATGGCCTACGCCCTCCCATCCGTTTGCTGGGCAACCCTAGCCCTAGCAACACTCTACGTGGCGGGCGGCATAGAAAAAATCCGCACATGGACAAACAAGAGAATAACCCTAATGGCTTTGCTCGTGGCAGCCTTCCAAATATTCATCCTTATAGACGCTGGCCTAATAAACAAGTTCGGAAAAAGCCCACTATCCTTCGCACCTACGGGAATAGCGATAAACTTCATGTTGGTTTCGTCAACCTTGCTAGGAATGGAACTGTCAAGAGGATACCTAACGAAAAACCTAAGCAGAAAAAACCCAACACTAACGCTCGCAGCCGTAACACTCCTGTACACATTCGCAAACGTTTCCATACTCGCACTAATAAACTTCCAAGACCCCTTCATTTACACAAAATTCATGGGAGAAACCACCCTACCCATCCTAACAGAAAACCTACTAGCAACATACTTGGCATTAATAGGCGGACCACTAGCATCCCTGGCATACCGCGCTCCGCTGCAAGCCTTCCAATGGTTCTCCCCAATCCTACCAGACCTCCCATGGGGCTACAAATCCCTCATAGGCGTAATGACCCCAACAATAGGATTCATAGCCATAAACATGGCAACAACCCAAACAGACATAAGAAAAGCAGGAATATCAAGGCAAAGACGACAAGCACCAAGACTAAGAAAAAACCAAAAATCCATGAAAGGCTGGATGGCCATATCAATCTTCCTAGTCCTAACCGTCTGGACATCAACTGGACTGCTAGGTTTTACACCAACA
>DAOUTL010000175.1 GCA_030626685.1 Candidatus Bathyarchaeota archaeon
GCAGCTGAAAAAATAAAAGAAGCTGGCGGACAAATCTTAATAGAAGCTCAAGAGCATGGAAGGTAGCGGTTAACCATGGCAGGCAGATTCCTAAGCCTATTCAAACCCGTTGCTAGGGTTCTTCCAGAAATTAAGGTTCCGGAACGCAGGGTCCGATTTAACGAGAAGCTCTTCTGGACAGCGCTTGTGCTAATCATCTACTTAATAATGACTGAAATCCCCCTCTACGGCATCGAAAAAACAGCACTGGGAGAACTTACCGCTCTCCGAATAATTTTTGCTTCCAGCCGTGGCAGCCTCATGGAGCTCGGCATAGGTCCAATAGTCACAGCGGGATTAATCCTGCAACTTTTGGTTGGCTCTGCCATGATAGACTGCGACATGTCACGCCCTGAGGACAGAAGCCTGTTCACAACAACCAGCAAAATATTCTCCATAGTCTTCACAGGAGTCCAAGCATCTGCATACATAATCGGTGGAATGTACGGCGCCTTACCGGGTACAACAGCCGTAATAGTTTTCCTACAGCTTCTAGCAGCCGGAATGATTGTCATGCTATCAGATGAGCTCATTCAAAAAGGCTGGGGATTCGGCAGCGGAATAAGCCTATTCATTATGGCTGGTGTTGCACAAGGAATTTTCTGGCAATGCTTCTCACCAGCACCTGCTGTAGGCGAACTTGGAAGAAGCTACGGCTTCTTTGTCGCATTAGCTCAGGTTTTGTCGAGTGGTGAACCACTAACACTGCTTTTAATGAGAGAAAACCCGCAAAACCCATCTATGCTCGGACTCATAGCCACAATAGCTGCTTTTCTAATCATAATTTACATGGAAGGCGTAAGAGTAGAATTGCCATTATCTTACGCTGGCTACCGAGGTTTCCGCAGTCGATACCCAATAAAACTCCTGTATGTATCCAACCTTCCAGTAATATTTGCATCCGCCCTTTTCGCTAACGTGTATTTCTTCTCACAACTTTTCTGGAGCTGGAGCGGTCAGCCTCCACCTGGGCAAAACTTCTGGCTTGACCTTCTAGGACAGTTTCGCTTCACAGAAGGCGGCAGCCTTGAACCTGTGGGAGGGCTCGTGTATTATGTGATTTCACCGCGCAGTTTTGCAGGTGTCATGGAAGACCCGCTGAAAGCTTTCGGCTATCTTGGAATTCTCGTTGCTTTTTGTGTTGTTTTTTCGCTTACATGGCTTGAGGTTGGCGGTTTAAGCCCCTCAACGGTAGCAAAACAGCTTGTTGACGCTGGTATGCAGATTCCAGGGTATAGACGCTCTGGAAGGGCTGTTGAATCCGTTCTTAAACGCTACATCCCTGCCGTTACAGTTCTTGGAGGAATAATTGTGGGGTTAATTGCTGGCATCTCAGATTTCTTCGGAGTTTTCGGTTCAGGAATGGGCATTCTGCTTTCCGTAGGAATAATTTATCAGTATTATGAGATATTAATGCGTGAAAGAGTTGCCGAAATGTATCCAGCATTTAGAAGAATATTTGGAGGCTAAACCGTGAATAAAACAATAATCGTTACCGGAATTCCAGGGACTGGAAAGACTACTGTTTGCAACTTTGCTGAGAAGCTTGCTAAAAAAGCCGGCGTAGAGGTTAACGTGATAAACTACGGAACAGTCATGGTTGAAAAGCTTCAGAAATACAAAGGGGATATGGAAAGGGATGCCATGAGAAAGACGGACATTAGTTTTCAGCGTAAACTGCAAAAGGAAGTAGCTGAATCAATTTCAGAAAAAATAAGGCAGCTAAGCGGCATAACAATCATTGACACACACATGTCAATAAAAACTTCTGAGGGATATCTCCCAGGCTTACCGTTTCACGTTCTGCAACTCCTAAAACCAGAAATGTTCGTGCTTGTAGAAGCCAAGCCAAGCGAAATATCATCGAGAAGAATGAGGGACATCACTAGAAAAAGGGATGAAGCAGTAGAAGAAGCGGTTAAGCAAGAACTTTTATTTTCAAGACTTATGGCTGGAGCATGCGCCGTTTTAACGGGTGCACCAGTAAAAATAGTTATTAATGCCGAGGGAAAACAAGAAGCAGCAGCAAAGGAAATATTAAAAGCCTTAGGAGTCATGTAAAATGCTTCCGGAATTCTTGCTGGAAATTCCTTTCTCCACGATTTTCATATTTCTCCTATCCGCTACCATCACTTTACTAACCTCACTAGCGAATCGCCTTCTGACAAACCCAGAAAAATCGAAAGTTTGGAGAAAAGAGATTGCAGAGTGGAACGCAGCACTACGTAAAGCCCAGCGTAACGGAGACAAGAAACGTACAGAAAAGCTCATGAAGAAGCAGCAGTATATTTTGCAGCTTCAATCGAAAATGATGTGGCAATCGATGAAAGTGATGGCGTTAATTTTCATCCCGCTCATTCTCATGTGGCAACTCTTGGGCGGATCTTATGGGCTTATTCCGATCGCATATTTTCCGGGGGTTGGACCAACAATTTCGCTTCCACTGCTTGGAAATATTTCTTCTCTTTATTGGTGGTATATGCTATGCTCCTTCCTTTTCAGTACGATGTTTTCTCACTTGTTTGGACTGGTAAGTGTGGAGTGATCACAATGCCTAGACCTTGTCAGCGCACCAGAAGCAAAAAACGTGTTTCCAAAGCTTTACCGGGAGGCGGCAAAGGAGTCCATTACAAGCGAGAGGTTAGCGCTTTGCCACGCTGTTACCTTTGCGGTCAACCTTTAGCTGGAATTCCACACCTTTCCACA
>DAOUTL010000203.1 GCA_030626685.1 Candidatus Bathyarchaeota archaeon
ATCCGTCAAAGCTTCAAATTTACCCATGACCGCCAAGCAAACAACTAAAACTATGCACGTGCATGTGCACCGCGCGATGTTTGCTGAGACAGGCTTTGTGTTTAACAATGCTTCCTTGTATAGTATAGCCGATATGGTCCAGCAAATCGCAGCACCTAAAGCCGCAAGTTCCCCTATCATTGTCACACCTTTCCAATCATTAACGCTATTAATCACTCGTTTGAAGGAAAAGATTTTGCACAGAGAGCGTTAAAATATCTAACGTTTGCATAAAAATTGAAGGGTGTGCGAGACATACAAATCCGTGTTCATTGGAGTTCAGGAGTGTCAGAAAAGTTTCCAGAACTATCCATATGTATAGGCATAATCAACAACATCCACGTAGAAAAAGAAAACGAGCAAATCCAGACGCTTAAAAAAACCGTGTACAAAGAGGTCAGAGCCAAATACAACCTCGAAACGTTGAAAGACAACCCAACGGTTAGGGCCTACAGGGACTTTTACTGGAAGCTTGACATAGACCCAACAAAGACAAGACCCTCAGGCGAAGCCTTGCTGAGAAGAGTTTTACACGTGAAAGAGCTTCCACGTATATCAACGGTTGTTGACGCCTATAATCTGGCTTCGATGAAAACAATAATTCCGATAAGCGGGTTTGACAAAGACCGCTTGAACCCGCCTTTTCAGATACGCTTCGCAAGAAATGGTGAAATCTTCACGGGGATCGGCATGAGCAAGCCTATGCCCTTGACGGATAAGATGCTTGTTTTGGCTGATGAAAAACAGATTCTGTGCATTTATCCATATAGAGATTCGGATTATACGAAGATTACTGGGCAGACGAGAAACGTGTTGGTAGTTGGGTATGGGACCCCGGGAATTACAGAAGAGCAGCTGAAAGAGGCTGTGGAAACAACTCTCTCGTACATTAGGCTTGTTTCAGGCGGAGAAACCGAAGTGGTAAAAGTTTTTAGAAAAAGTACATAGCCGATAAATCCAAGGTGATGTTAAGACATCTTGATGCGACGTTTTTCCACTTCATCGGATTCGAAGCCGGATTGAAAAATCAGTTTTTCTCCACTAGAAATGTTTAGTGGGGCTCCTTCGAGAGATATTACTGTGCTCCCTTCGCCATTTTTGTGCCAAGTCAAATGGTTACTCCAAACTTTTGAGAGTTTTCCATGAAGCTGATGCACGTCAACTTTAACTCTTTTTAAGCCTTCTTCACCGTTTGCGGAAAACCGTTGAAACGATACCCCCCTATCGTTTTTTATACCCCCTCCCCCCTCGTTTTTTCGTCAAGAAAACACCTGTTACGTTGCCACGAGACAGGCTATAAAGGCGAAGATTTCAGCGTTCCATTTCCCGCGTATTTCTGAATGTTTAATTTTCAGCAGTCACTTTTCGGGTCTGCATGTTCTCAACGCCATCCTCCAGAATATCCTTATGGTCAAAGGCTAGGTTTTCCGGAACTTCATCGATTTTAAACGCCTTAACTTCTTTAGTTTCTGTTGAGGGCTTTAGGCTTCCCCCAACAGCCTCAGCGAGGTAAGCTATGCTTACAACATGACCCCTAGGATCTCTGTCGGGTTTAGAATAAACGCCTATAATGCCTAAAAGTTTAACATCTAAACCTGTTTCTTCCTTCATCTCCCTGACCGCTGCGTCCTCAACGTTTTCACCATATTCGACGAACCCTCCGGGTATGGCGTAAAGACCTTTAAACGGAGACTCAGCTCTCTTAATCAAAACGATCTTGTCTTCGCCGAGAAAAGTCACGATGTCGACCGCTAATAACGGCGTCCTTCTCTTCAATCTTGCAAAACCCTCTTATGCAAACGAAATGAATAGGACAGTATGTTTCCACCGTGAATTCAGCTTGTA
>DAOUTL010000019.1 GCA_030626685.1 Candidatus Bathyarchaeota archaeon
AAAAAGAATACTTCAGCGAAAAAGACTTCGACATGGTCATCATAGACGAAGCTGCAGACCTTGTCATTTCCAGAGACTTCATTGAAGGCTTCAGAATGTCCAAATACCTTAAAGGACTGGAAAAATGGCAAACTCCAAAACTCTTCATACTACCATACCACGTTAGAGAGAAAAAGATAATCGCACTAATCAAAAAGTTCGGAAAGAACTCCCACCTAATTCGCAGAATGGTTCCAGAAGCTCAATTCATATGCACAGTGCGAGACCCAATAGTCATAAACGACCCCCTAATCAACATCTTCGTTGAAACTCTGCAAGACAATTACAAGAAAACCAAGACAAACGTTCACAGAATATTAAACAAATACGGAATTGAAGGCTACAGAGAAAACATCGAAACATTATTGAACCCGGAGACCTTGGGTCGGCTGAAAAAGATATACGGACTTGATGAGGACACATGCCAGCAGATTCAAGTCCTAATAATCAAATATATCCTTACCAGTCACGTAGAAAAATGGTTCCTATACTCCAACAGATCAGAACTATCACGTAGCATCCTATCAGCCCAAAAAGATGTAGAGAAATGGCTCAGCTATGAAGACAAGAAATTAAACAAACTGGTCGAAGTAGTCAAATCTTACTTAGCTCAGAACCGAAAGATCTATATTTTCTCCCAATACGTAGCCACAGCTGAACTCCTAACAAACTACCTTACAAAGAAACTATCGCTGAAACCAAGAGATATTGTAATGATAACAGGCGCTGATGAAGCAGATGAACAATTTGAAAAACTCAGCAGCTTCAAAAGAGTAGGCAGAATTCTCGTGACAACTCCCGTATTCGATAAGGGAACAGACATACCTCAATCAGATGTAATCATCGTTTACACACCGCCTTTTAGCAGTGAAAAACTATTTCAGGTCGTTGGCAGAATCAGAGGTGGCGAAGTTATGTTCTTAGCCTACAAAGGTTACGAAGAAGCCGCAATTAACCAGATAGCCGACGTCTTAAGAAAAGAGTTCGCCTCAGCAACCGGTGAGAAAAATTGAACTTAATTGCCATATCTGACATTTACTCAGACACGCTTCTCATTCAAGAATTCATCTCCATGATTAACAAATCAACGGATAAGAATACTGCGATCATCATAGCAGGAGACATCGGCATAAAAACTACATCAAAACACTATAAACACGATGTAAACGATATAATTTTCTCGCTTTCAAAAATTTGCAAACACATTTTCTACCTACCCGGCGACTCTGATGACAAACAGCTCGAAATAGCCGTTTCTAACGCAAAGAATTTAGACAGACAAAATTACGTGATAGATGACGGAGAAGTAAAGGTTGGGCTGTTAGGATTAGGGGGAGCACCAACACACAGCTTAAGGAGCACTGAACTTTCACCATACCTATGGGACGAAAGCCTCCCAATAATCGCCGAAAGCCTCCTAACTGAACTGAAAATAAACATAGAAAAAGTCGCACAAGCGCATCCAGACTACATAATCTTAGTCACCCACTCCCCACCGTATGGAATAGCCGACCGCTCGAAACCCGTAACACTGCGAGAAATGCTCGTTTTAGAAGATATTTTAGAGGAATTAAAAGAAGGTGAAACAAAACCAGAAACAAAAGAACCAACAAAAAAGACGCCGACAAGCCCACGACACCTCGGCTCAAGAACCATAAGAAATTTTGTCAAATACTACAAACCAGACATACACATCTTCGGACACGTACACAAAGAAGGCGGCAAAACCGAAACCCACGAAGCAACAAAATTCTTCAACGTAAGCCACCTATCTCCACTACCATATAAGCTCACAGGCAGAAAATTCCTACAAATAAAAATAACCAACAAAAACATCGCAGCATCCTTCGACCATGTCATACTCAAAAGAAACATATCATTCGATGAGTTTATTGAAAAATACCTATAACAGAAAAACAGCTTAGAAGCGTGAACTTGAACGTTTGAATGTGCAGATTGCGGAAAAGAAATACACGAAGATCACATCATATACTGCGACATGTGTGGGGCTCCACTCTGCGAAGAATGCGGAACCACAGGATTATGTTCCAGTTGTGCAGAGCTTTGGGAAGCAGAAATAGACCTAGAAGACAAGGAAGCAGAAGAAGAGGCTTAACATATACACACTAAATCAAATGTGGAAGACAAGCGCGCGAACCTTATAGTTTGACATAAATTTTTAATGTGTACGAGTTGATTATCATACTTGTGTTGTAGATGTTCTTTGATAAACCCTTGGTTATACCAAAAACAAATCCACGTATCAGGGTTTTAAGCTATAAAGAGTACGTCGAGGAAACAAGAGCAACGTTAAGAGAGATTCTAGCGAAAAACGACATCCTAGAATTCGCGACTTTTCGTCTAGGAAAAGAGTTTCATATAGAAACCTCAGAGCACGAGGATCCGTTCATAGCTACTCTCTATTTGTTTATTGATGCATGGGCTTTCTTTCGTGATGTAGGGACCGCAATTACGCTAGGTCGGGCTATATTTGATATAGTCAAATATCTAAAGAGAAGACGTGAAGAAGGAAAGATTTTCCGATTCACTATAAACTGTTCGTCAACGTATTTTATTGCTTTGAATTTTCTGAAGGATCAAGGAGTAGGAATTGGTAAACCTCTATATTTTCGTTCGTTTGGGTGGGACTGCCTTACGATAGCTGATGACATCAATCAAAGGAACGTTATTCACGTCGTTATATACACGAATGAAGGTGAACTTAGGGACTATGCAGTTCTATCACTTTAACCATTGTTCAATCATTCGCTGCTATGAAGGAGCTTTCAGCCTCATCTCTTTGATTGGCGGAATTTCTGCATTTATGTAGGCCAATTTCAGGTATTCGTAAAATCGTGGCAGCATGAAATCATAGCCACACAAAATCAGGAGCTTATCGTAAATTCTAGCTGTGTCTATTAGCTTTCTCAACGATCTTATTCGCTGCGATTTGTCGGCGTTTTTATCCGTTATCCAGCCCACCATGTCTGAAAGAAAGAGCATGGTTTCATTCATCGTTTTAACATGAAGTTCAAAATATCTGCCGCTTAAAACATTAAGCCATCTCATTTTGCTTCCGAACACTGGTTCCAGAAAATATTTTCTGAATTCCGAGAAGAAATCGCGGTCTGTGGTAAGCAACACTACGTTGCATCTGGATTTCCCAGAAGTAAAACTATTATATTCCCGCAAAAGACGATCTATCAATGGCTGCCAAAGTTGAATCATCCAATCTTTTTTCTCCAAGTCAATCCTCCCAAACGTTCCTCGTACTTTCCTTAAAAAACCTTTTTAATTTGTAGGTGGAGTTCTTAACGATGACGTGGATGCTAATTACTGCAAAAATTCAAGCCCCAAAATATGTGCGTGGAGATTACAAGTTCAACAGCTTGGAGAAATTCTTCGACCTGCTTGCATTAATAAGAAGCGTTGGCGAAGAGAACTTAAGCTCATACATTTTTGGTCTTGCAAAAGACGGGAGTCTAAACATCAGTAAATACGGCTTATCTCTAGACGTAAAGCTGGGCCGTCCAGATTATGCCTTAGCAAATATGTTGGCTAAGGATGTCGGTTTAATCGGTAAATGGGAAAGATTCAAACCTGATAAAAAGAAAATTCGAGCTTTCGCCAAAGCTTTCGACTCCGCTAAGTCTCGAAAATGACCTCGTGAGAAGTGCGCGTTTTTCAATAGTGATGCGTGCAAGCGTCAGCCCTAAAATAAAAAGAGATTAATTCCGGATGATAATCCCGCAATAGGAGGGTTCAAATCCCACTCTAGCGCCAACTTATCTTTCCTACAGTTTCAGGGGTTAAGTCGAAGAGAAATTCTGAATCAAGACGCGTGCATCGTGAAACTATTATTCAAGCATATCAGATGACCAATTCCGCAATGTAGTTCCTAAGAGAACTTTCTAGCCTTATCATTGCATCGATCATTTTGTCCTGAAGATCATCCCACTTGTCCTTATCTTTAAGTCCTACTTTGCTAAACTTTTTACAGATACGACATCCACGTCTGTCGTCAAGTCTTTCCCATATCAGCGGCTCTGCAAAACTAGCTTCAATCGCCTCTCTCTTGGCGTGAAGAGCATCGAATATCTGCTTGTTGATTTCTTCTGAGCCCTTGCCTCGGTCAATGTAGAGTTCCACCATTCCATATTTATATGTAATCACGTAATTGTATGATAACCCGGATTTACCCGCTCCCGTTGAAATACAGCTGTATTTGCCCGGGGATATGTTGGCATGTAGTTCAGTTCTCCCCCTGCTCTTTTCCAAAAGTTGTTTCCAAAATTCCTGTCGCCTTATATGCCTTTCGGCAATTTTCACTTTCGTCTTACCCAAGTCCTTAGTTTCTTCGCTGGGGGCACAAATAACAGAGAATGAAGGTGCTGGTGGAGATTCTCCGATACGTACCCCCTCAACTTTTACAAGGTAGAAGGACATGTCTGCAGGGCTAACTTCGTTTAGCCAGTTCATAGCTTTGATGTGCTCTGGACGTGGGTCCCTACAAATCCAAATGGCAGTCTTGGCTTCATGCCAAGTAAGATATGTGAGAACTTTACCGAGGTGGTCATGGTCTGTTTTCTCAAGCTGACATTCTATGATGACCGGGTTCCCGTCATTATCTTCGGCCAAAAGATCCACAGAAAATTTCCCCGCGCTCTTCTCGACCTCCACGGAGGAAAGTGACAAATCTAAAGACTCGTTAAGATAATCGATATTTTTCTCAAGCCAGCGTGTGAAGTCTTTCGCTTCTTTTTTCCATATCTCCCGAAGCGGGACTTTTTCAAGTTTGCCAATCTTCATAGTATCCTTACTCCCTGAATTACAAAATTGCACAATTATAATATATTAAACTTGAGTGGCACACACATGGAAAAAAAGAGGGAGTTTGCGGGGGATATCTCCAATAGTGTAGCTAAAAACCTTTTCCTATTTATTCTCGCTTTTAGCTTAGTATCTCTGTTTCCTTTTTCTGAAGATTTTGCCTCCGTCAGTGTATTCGCCGGTAACATATTCAAAGCCTACTTCCATAAGTTTACATGCTTCGTCTAAGCTGGTTCAAAATAGAAATCCCATCAAAAGGAAATTGAAAGCTCTACGCCATCCTCGCATCTCAACTATCCTTTCCACAGTCCTAATGCTAAGCCAATCAAAAATGTCGCGGAGGAGTATGGTAGAACGTCTTTTAAACCCGTGCCTGTTTCGATTATTTTTGGAAGGAAATTCATTGCACTGTCATAAATATCTTGGAAAGTGAAACTTACGTACCCTGTCGCAGCGAGAACCAGCACAAGAGCCACAACACAGAAGATCCATTTCACAGTGCGCTTTACTATAAAGCCGACCAATAACCCGATGATGAAGGGTATGACCACTGGAACAATCCAAGCGAATTCTGGAGGAACCGTCATTCTTCCAAACCCTCTCTTCCTTCAAAGTTATGTTCTCTTCCTTCATTTAAAAGGATTATGATAAAAGGCTTCGTTTAATGGGCTTTCAGGACAATGTCAGATGCCATTATAGAAAACAAAAGCTGCATGAAGACCGCGCATCCTAACCTTCTAAAATCTCCCTTTTCCACTCGTTGCCCCGCAAAAACAGGTATTTTCCAAACATAAAACCGCAAAAAACAAGCTTAAATCTGGATTGGAAAGATGCGAGGGGTTGTGAAAAATTAAATTTTAATTCTTAACGCAAAAAACGTAGGAGGAGGGGGTATAAAAAACGATAGGGGCCTATCAAGCTGTTTCTGCGAAGGGCGAAGAGGGTTAAAAAACCATATTTTGATGAGAACTCCTTTATAATGCCTACTGCTTAACCATTGTAGATTGGTGAACTATTAGATGGGCTATTCGGCTGCTTGGAAAATTTTAGAAGAAATGATTACCGACTTCCGAAAAAGAGGGATAACCGTTCCAGCGGATGTCATAAGTGATCTAAGATATGCAAAAACTCTGATCAGCGTTTTAAGGGCTGATCCGAGTCGTGTAGATACCGGTCAAAGGGTTGAAGAACATCTTCGCAGTGTAGAGTCCTTCCTCGTTTCTGATGGGCAGAAGAAGTTTGGAACAGAATACGTGGAAAAATGGCTTAAGCGACTGGATGAGGCAAGCAAAAAGGTGTTTGAAGAAGAAGGGGCGACGAGGTTTATTCCGAGGTTTCCACGGGAGCAAAAGTGGGTTCGTGTTAAACCTTCCGCTGAGTTGCCCATTGAAGAATTAAAGGCGTTAGCTGACGAATTAAACCTTTCGCATGATGTGCAAAATGATGGCTGCTTGCTTATTTACGGTGAAGACGAACGCATAAAAGACTTTGTCAAGAAAATGACTGCAAAATATGGGTTGAAAGCCAGAAAATAGCGTTAAAAAGTACATAGTCATTAAAACTCGATGATGCAACACTTTTATAGAAAAAGCTTACAGAATTATCTGCAATAGACATTTCATGTGCTTCAAAAAGGGTGAGGACGCAAACTGAATGCCCTACGTTAAGAAAATAGAGCTTAAAGGGTTCAAATCGTTCGGACCGAAAGCCGTTAAAGTAATTCTAGATAAGGGCTTCACCGCAATCACAGGTCCAAACGGAAGCGGAAAAACAAACATTGTGGACGCTGTTTTATTTGCTTTAGGAGAATTGAGCACGAGAAGGCTTCGCGCAGAAAGCGCTGCAAAACTAATTTTTCACGGGTCTGAGAAGGCCGGACTGGAAAGGGCGAAAATCGCTAAGGTAGTAATCCAGTTTGATAATGCAGATGGACGCATACCGGTTGATACAACCACTGTTACAGTTTCACGTGAAGTTCGTAGAAACGGACAAAGCGTGTACAGGCTTAACGGTAGAAGAATCTCAAGGACACATATTTTAGAGAGCCTTTCCATGGCTGGGATAAGCTCCGCAAGCCAAAACATAATCCTGCAAGGCACAATAACACGCCTAACAGAAACTTCTTCTGTGGAGCGTAGAAAAATTATTGAAGATTTAGTTGGAATAGCACAGTATGACGCTGAAAAGGCAGAAGCTGAAGAAAAACTGCGGGCAGCAGACATTTCGATACGCACAGCCACGGGCAGAATAGACGAGGTGCAGAAAAGAGTAGACGACTTAGAAAGAGAACGTAACGAACTGCTAAGGTACTCTTTTATCCAAGATGAAGTAAAGAAGTTTGAAGCCGTAAAACTTTCCCACAGCATAGCGCAACTGCAAGAGAAAATAAGGGAAATCTCTTCAAAAGCCGACGAAGTTGGGGAAAGGGTTGAAAAATTGAGGCAGCTGCGCGAACAGTTTAGGTCTAAAAGAAGAGAAATCGAAGGTGAATGGCGAAAACTAAGCTCAGAAACAGTTGAAGAGGGCGGTTCACAGATATTAAAAGTTCAGATAAAAATCGGCGAATTAAAATCAGGACTAACGGAATTAGCAACCAAGATAAGTTCTGGAAAAACAAGCCTTGAAGGCTTAAGGCGAATTAGAGAAAACAATCTTCAGCAATATCAGTCAATTCGAAAAGAGATTCGTGAAAACCGACTAAGAATCAAACGATTAAAAAGCGGATATGAACGAATTTCCGCTGAGATAGCTGCAAAACAAGCTGAACATGATGCGCTTGCGGCAGAGGCAGCCCAGCTTTGGGAAAGTCTCGGAGAAAACAGCAAGAAAATTCGTGAAATTGAGCAACAACTTGACAAACATTACAAGAGGCTTACATACTTAAAATCTGAACGTACAAAAAGCCAAGCAGCCATCAAAATCAGTACAAGAAGGCTCAAGGACCTGAATAACCGCAAAGAAAGATTCGCAGCATCACTCAGCGAACTAGAAAAGTCGTTGGTCGAGCTTGAAAAAATGCAGAAGGAACAGAAAATTCAGCTGAGAAGCTTGGGGCGGATGCTTGAACGGAAAATCGTACAAAAAGAGGCCATAGAAAGAGAAATAGCAGAGGCTGGAGAAATAGCTAAGTCCGCACGGGAAGCGGTCATAGAGTTTGTGACGCAAAGGGAACTTGCAGAAACAGTGGCTGCAGAAGAGAAAGCCTTGAGGAGCATAGAAAAACTAGGGGAGTTAGGCGTTATCCCAGGAGTTTATGGTAGATTACGCAATTTAGTCAAAATTGACAAATCTTATCAACGAGCGATAGAGGCTGCGGCAGTTGGATGGCTAGACGCAATAGTTGTAAAAGATTTTGATGCGGCTTTCACATGCACAGGAACCTTGCGAAGGCTGAAACTGGGAAGAATCAAGATAATTCCGCTTCAAGGAATCTCAAACCTTAAGTCCTTTAAGATTCCCAAAAGTGAAGGCGTTAATGGTGCAGCTCAATTCTTTATAAAAAGTGCAAAGAAGTATGAGCCAGCAGTCCACTTCGTTTTCGGCGACACAGTAATAGTATCAGACGACAAAACCGCCTTTACGTTATCCATTGAAGGCTATCGCGCAGTCACGGTTAACGGAGACCTATATGAGGTGGGCGGCGCCCTTGAAAGCGGCTACTATCGTGCTCCATTAGACTTTTCTGCCATTATTCCAAGCGAAGCAGCCATCAAAAGCCTAGACGAAGCTGTTTCCTCCCTCCAAAAGCACCTTTCACAGAGAAGCAGCGACACAGTCTCTTTTGAGGAGGAAATCAACCGAACCCGTGTTGAAGTCGCTCGGCTGTCAGAAGCCATAACCACACTTGATAGAGAAGTATCCAGAGTTAGAAGAAGCGTCAAAAGAACTAAAACCAACGCTAAACGAGTAAACCACTACATCACAATGCTTCAAAAAGAAATAGAAAACGAAAAAACCCAGATGTGGCTACGCAGAACTGAAAGAAGCTCCATCCAAAAAGAAACGCGGAAGCTTCAGACAGAGCTCGCCGCCTTAAGAAAGAAAACAGATCCAACTCACATCCAAGAAATGGAAGTTGGGAGGGAAAAACTAGCCGAAGAGATAATCACGTTAAGACAAAAACTAGGAACCGTCCAAACAGAAATCTCAACGCTTCAATCACAATTTGACAACGTTTTGAGGGTTGGATATCAAAACGCAAAAATTCAACTGGCAAAAGTTGAACAACAGCTAAGAAGGATTGAAAAGGAAACAGAAGACGCAGTACGCGAGAGGGAATCATTAAAACAAGAGCTCTTAGAACTAGAACGGAGACGTGTAGAGCTTTCTAAGACCGTTTTCTCCGCGAGGGAAGAAGCCAAAAAATTCACAGCACAAATCGACGACGTAGACAAGAAACTGCGGAATCTTGATTCAGAATATGAACAGGCGGACCATCTACTAAACCAGCTTCAACTAAACATTCAAACATCCCTATTACAGTTTGAACAGTACCGAACCCAGCTTAGACGAATAGGCTACGAACAACCATTAGAAGTAACACAAAAACAGGTTGAAGAGGCTGAAACTTCCATAAAAATGATGCAGTTTGAACTTGAAAGAATAGGCGCAGTGAACCAGCTTGCATTATCCCATTATGCCGAACAAATTTCACGCTACAAAGAACTTTCATTAAGAATGAATGAGCTTGAAAGAGAAAAACAAGCCATCCTACAGTTCATGGATGAAATTGAACGCAAAAAACGCAAGGTCTTCATGGAAGCCTTCGAAAAAATCAACCAAAACCTACAAAAATACTTCTCAAAGCTAACGGGAGGCGGAAACGCCGTTTTAAAGCTTGAAAACCCGAGTAACCCCTTCTCAGGCGGCATCGACATGCTTGTCCAATTTCTCCATAAGCCTTCAATAGTTGTAAGCGGAGCCAGCGGTGGGGAACGTTCAGTTGCAGCGGTTGCCTTCATCTTCGCATTACAGGAGTTTACCCCTGCATCCTTCTGCGTCCTTGACGAGATAGACGCCCATTTAGATGCTTTCCACGTTTCAAAACTCGCTGACCTTCTCATGGAAGAGTCAGAGAAAACCCAGTTTATAGTAATCACTTTAAAACCTGAAATGGTGAACAAAACGCAGAAGGTTTACGGGGTTTATGAGCGCAACGGAGTTTCAAACGTTATCTCAGCAAGGTTCCTAGAGGTGCCAAGTTAATGGCTGCAACCATCAAAAAGCCGTTTTATCTGCGTCCTCCATGGAACATCCTTTTCGAGTTTCGCAAACTTGAAAAGCTTACACCTTGGAACATCAACATTGCATATCTGCTTACAACATTTCTTGAGGAAATGGAAAAAACTGAGCAGATAGACTTTAGGGCGTCAGGCGTAGCCCTCGACTCCTCAGCCCTCATATACTTGATGAAGTCAAAGCTTCTGCTGAAACTTGAAGAACCACCGCCGCCACCGAAAGCTCCACAAGAATTCCTTCCCCCACCTCTATTCCTACCCCTCAGACACGAGTTAACTTCAACAACTATCCGCCATCTGCTAGAAGTTTTAGACGACGTTTTAAAGGGTGAAAAATTCATTCGCCCAGAAAAAACCGTTCCAGAACCCATTCTTCCAACTCCCTCAGAGATTCTGCCACAACTAGACCTATACCTGATGGAAATTGAGCGGCAGATGGAAAAACTCTATGCCTCTCTCTCGCAGATGGTGAAAGGCACAGGAATAATAGAGTTTTCAACCCTAATAAAGGGTATGAGACGGCTGGAAGCCATCCGCACATTCATTCTCCTACTGTTTTTGACGCAAGATGGGAGAGTAAATCTGTGGCAAGATGAAGAATCCGAAGAGATATACATAACTATTAACCTAAACTCCTTAGAATCCGAACAGTTGTAAGCTACATTGAATGTTTGGAACATTTTTCTTTGGCGAGAATTCGAGTCTCTCCGGGCTATTATTGCTTAGGCAAGAATCATATAACTCTCCATTTCATCTCTCCTGAGGCATTGCTCTATCTGCTGATAAGATTTCACTTTATCAGTCAGAGGTTTAGTAACAATACTGGTAAGTCATTTTGTAAGATTATAAATGCTTCTCTTGAAGTTTGAGATCACTCCCAAACCAAGGGCAAGTTGCTTCCATAGGGCGTGCTCTTTGGAAAAAGCACATCTACTAATCGAATGCCTTTCAGATTTTTTGTGTTTGCTCTAATACTATTAATTGTGGCCTCTTTTCTCTCTATAAGCTCATGGATGCTCTTGTATCCAGTGGCAAGTGGATTCAACGAAGATAATGGTGCTTCTACTGTGTAGTCTGCTTTCTCTTCATCAGTTAAAACTATGATTTCTCCATCATTAATCAGGATATTTATTGTTTCTTTCCCCGTTTTTACGGCTAGTGATATTGTCTTATTGTAAAACTCTGAATGATTCAATCTACTCTCAAGTTCCTCTTTCATTTTACTAAGTAACGTCGTCATGTTCAGAGTTCGTGCAAAGCCAGCACCACTAGCCATTGTTATTCTAAGTTCCGCATTTTGCCAGTATGCAAATTGCGCGAATGGATGTTGCGGGGTCATTGGACAAATTAGTTCAGCCAACTTCTTCTCTTTTGCGTAGTCTAACAATTTGTTGAAGACTATTTTGCATGCTTCGGTATTAGCGACCCCGATTTCCAGCACGTTTCTGCCCGACGGAGCGGTATGACTGATTGAATAATAACCTATCACTCTACCTTTTTTGTCAATCACCGTCTGGAACTCGACGTTTGGGCTGTAAACCTTCCACTCGAACGGTTCTGGGTTTCTTATTTCTGCTAGTATCTGATTAATGGTGTTTCTGTGATATATGTCCGTGACTTCTTTTGCTTGTGTTTCCTCATACGGCTGCATCGTAAACGTGTCTTTAACGTCAGTTGGGTGGCACCTTTCAGGCTTTATTGTCACGCTTGAACCTACCATGGCTGGCGAATATCCGTAATGGGTATATAGCCATGGGTGTCCCCACAGAGTTGTGATGTCGAATTCTTGCTGTTTCATGTAGCTTATCGCGTCTCGCATGACTGCACTGCAATAACCTTTCTTTTCATGTCCCGCACGAGTCGCCACCGGAGAAACTATAGCGTTGTTAACTATTGCCCTGCCGATTCTAGCTTGACGCCTTATGATGAGCATCATGCTGACAATTTTGCCTTCTGCTTCAACGATTCTCAAGTCTCCTTTGCGAAAGTTTGAATCAGCAGTAACTGTAGCTTCTACTATATTGCGTTCCAATTCACCTGTTGAACGTCCACCTGCAGCTTTTCTGAAAGCTTCCTGCGTCATCGTCAAGATTTCTTCATACTCTGCTTCTTCCGCAGCTCTGGCTTGCAACATCCCATCAACTCTCGGACAACTTCTTCCTTTCTAATTAAAGAATCTTTTGATTATGAAACGTGCGCGAAGTTATTTTTTAATAAGTGGTTGCTTAGCTATGTAAGTGCAAAGAGAATGAGGGATGGTTCTTGCGTAAGAAGGAGAGCATAAAGAAAGAATGGGATGATGCTGCGAAATCTTGGGTAGATTTTGTGAGGAAAGGCAAGGACTATTACAGAGATGAGCTTAACAACCCTGCGACTTTTAAGTTAATAGGAGATGTAAGAGGTCGGCTTGTATTAGACTTAGCGTGTGGAGAGGGATACAACACGAGAATCCTAGCGAGAAAAGGCGCCAAGGTAACCGGGGTGGACTTCTCAGAGAAACTGATAGAACTCGCAAAACGAGAAGAAGCAAAGGAAAAGCTGGGTATATGCTACCGTGTTTTGGACGTCGCTGACCTTAAAGAGTTTTCAAGCAACCATTTTGACCTAGTAACCTGCTTCATGTCTCTTCAAGACATTGAGAACTATAAAATGGCAATATCTGAAGCAGCAAGGGTTTTGAGGAATTAGGGTCGATTTGTTTTTTCAATTCCCCATCCATGGTTCATAACGATGGTTATAAAGGGAAAGAGAGTAAGCGCGACAAGAAGATATTTCGGAGCAGTCAAATATCCTGTTCAATGGAAAATGGAGAGACTTGTAAAGCCATTTAGAACTACATCTTTCCACAGAACGTTGACGGACTATTTCGACGCACTCTATAAGAGTAAGTTATTTGTGTCAAGGCTTGTCGAGCCAAGACCAACACAGAAAGGATTACTGAAATATCCCCCGCTTAGAGAAGTCTTAGTGATACCACAATCGATAATTATCGAATCAATAACAATCACAGATGAATAGCACGCGCTTTTGTTTTTAAGATTGGATTGCGAAAAGTGTCTTCTGTAGCTCTCCCTTCTAGCAATAACTCTAAACTTAATATATGCTTCTAACCGTATGACTTTATTGTTAAATGCTATTGCGGATATACATAATTGTTGGAGATTTAAAAATTGCAGAAAACGGAAAAACAAGCATTTAAGCTGGATGAGGCTTCCCAGCAGAAACAAGCCGCAGAGAAAAAAACTCAACGGGGATTAGCCCTGGTGGAGGCTGCATTGTATGTGGCTGGTCGCCCGTTAAACCTAAATGAATTGTGTTCGGTTTTGAAAACTCGTTCAAAAAACAAGACTAGGAAGCTTGCAAAGACGCTTTTGCGAGAATACGCGAGCAGAAATACGGCTCTTGAGATTTTAGAGTTGAAGGATGAAAGATACGTTTTGCAGTTAAAGGCTGAGTTCACACCTCATGTTAGAAAACTTGTTAAGAGACCGCTGCTTTCCACGGGTCCCTTAAAAACGCTTGCCTACATAGCTTATAGACAGCCAGTTTCCCAAAAAAGGGTTGTTGAAGTGCGGGGGCATCATGTCTACGGCCACATTAAACTGCTGAAGGAAATGGGGTTAGTTGTTGGTGAAAGAAGAGGGCGTTCAACGATTCTGAGAACAACAGAGTATTTCGCAGACTACTTTGGCTTAAG
>DAOUTL010000115.1 GCA_030626685.1 Candidatus Bathyarchaeota archaeon
GCTTGCAATAGGACTTGTTAACCGAAGAATACTGGCCACGTGCAATTCTATGGGGTTAATCGCTATCGACGTTCACGGAAGAATTGGTGCAGCACATAATTCACCAAACCTATGTTGGGCTTATATCACATCAGAAACACAAGAGCCAGTGGCTTCTTTAACGGCAAAAATTGTGAAAGAAAGCCTCTGAAAAGACGTTGGCAAATTTAAGTAAGCATATAAGCTTTCTTGCGATTTTTCTTTACCTAAAAAGTTTTAAACTTTTGCTTGGTTTTTAAGGTTCATGTTTATAACCTACTGTTATGACCATTCATTGCCGGGCTAACCATGACAAGAGTGGCAGTGTTAGAAGCTGACAAGTGCAAATCGAAACGTTGCGGTAGGTTATGCTTTCGTTTTTGCCCCATAGTGCGAAGCCATATAGAAGCCATACGATTTGAAAACGACAAACCTGTAATTGTGGAATCCCTGTGCACGGGATGCGGAATATGCATAAAAAAATGCCCATTCAAGGCTATCTCAATAGTTAACCTTCCAGACGAGTTAGAGAAAGAGTGCAGCCACCGTTTCGGACAAAACACTTTCAAACTTTATAGACTTCCAACACCTTCTCCGGGCATAGTTTTAGGTTTGCTTGGACAAAATGGAATAGGCAAGACAACAACGCTCAAAATACTTTCTGGTGAGGTTAAGTTAAACCTTGGAAACTATGAGGAGCCGCCTGATTGGAATGATATAGTCCGGCGTTTTCGAGGTTCAACGCTTCAAGATTATTTCCAGAGGGTGGGTGAGGGTGAACTTCGGGTTTCGCATAAGCCGCAGTATGTTGATGAGATTTCAAGGGTTGTTTCCGGAAACGTAGGAGAACTGCTGGAAAAGGTGGATGAAAGAAAAACGCTGGATAAAATTGCGGAACAACTTGAACTTAAACAGTTTTGGAACCGCTCCCTTGAAGTCTTAAGTGGAGGTGAACTGCAACGCGTAGCGGTAGCCGCCGCGATATGCCGTGAAGCTGACGTTTACCTTTTCGACGAACCCTCAAGCTTTTTAGACGTAAAGCAGAGGCTTGAGGTAGCCAAAGCCATAAGAAGCCTAAAGAACGACGAAAAAACAATAATAGTGGCTGAGCATGACTTGGCAGTAATAGATTACTTGTCAGACCAAATCTGCATTTTTTATGGAGAACCAGGCGTTTACGGCATCGTTTCTCACGTTCGCGGCGTTAGAACTGGCATAAACATTTACTTGCAAGGTTATATTCCAGACGAGAACGTTCGATTTAGAAAAGAAGCAATAATATTCCATGAAAAGCCGCCCACGGTAAGTTTTGGCGCTGGAGAAACCTTGCTAAAGTGGAGGCTAATAGAGAAAACATATGAAGGGTTTAAACTTGTTGCTCATCCCGGGGAAATAAAAAGGGGAGAAATAATCGGAATCTTAGGACCGAACGGCATAGGCAAAACAACATTTGTGAAGATTTTAGCAGGAATTGAAGAAGCTGATTATAGAAAAAGGTTTGGAGAGTTAGAGGTAAGTTATAAACCACAGTACATTTCAGCAGAATATGAGGGAACAGTCCAAGAACTCTTGAGGAGTGTTGCCAAGGAGAATTTCACTTTAAGCTGGTATAAGACGGAAATCCTCCAACCTTTAAGGATACACTTACTTTTAGATAGAGATGTGGCTGAACTCAGCGGCGGTGAACTGCAAAAAGTCGCGATTGCAGCGTGTCTATCCCGTAAAGCTGAGCTTTATCTGATTGACGAACCGAGCGCATATTTGGATGTTGAAGAACGGTTGAATATGGCACGGGTTATTCGAAGAGTGGTTGAAACTCATAACGTAACAGCCTTTGTTGTTGAACATGATGTAGTTACCCAGGACTTCATAGCCGACCGCCTAATGGTTTTCACAGGAGACCCCGGAGTTAAGGGCATAGCGAACCCGCCGACAAGCCTAAGGGATGGAATGAACATGTTTCTGAAAGAGATGGAAGTGACTTTCCGAAGAGAACCAGCCACGAAGAGACCAAGGGTTAACAAGGAAGGCTCAAAGCTTGACAAGTTCCAAAAACACATCGGAGAATACTATTACGTACGCCAACTGCAGAAATAAACGGTGAGGAAGGCTCATTGTTAAGGTTGAAGAAAACGAGAAAAAGCTGTTGAAAGCAGCCTTAAAGCTATGGAAAATGCGTATGTGTTGGAGTTTCAGGGTTGGTGTTGCTGTGCTTACGGAGGATGGAAAAATTTATGATGGCTGCAATGTTGAAAGCTGGGTTTCTGGATTTGGCTTTGTGGAGCATGTTTACAATACATTTACGATTTTGCTAAAACTGTTAAAGTAAAGGCCATCGAAGAGTTGCTGCCGTTTCCTTTATAGAAATAGATAATTTTCGCTGAAAAACGTAGTTAAATTAAAGAGTGACAGAGCATATCATAAAAATGACCACACATCATAAAGGGTCTGGTGGAGGCTTAAGTGGCTAAGACAACGTTTGAAGAGATAAGTGCTGCTGACTTCTTCTATAGAAACCGTGATATAGCTGGCTTCACAAACCCGTCTAGAGCTATTTTTGCAGCTGTAAGGGAACTTGTGGAAAACTCGTTGGATGCCGCTGAAAGCCTCAGAATGCCACCAAACATTTATGTTAGGCTTTCATATGAGGGAGAAGCCGGCAAAGAAACTCAAATTTATAGGTTGAGGGTTGAAGATAACGGTATAGGAGTCCCGCCGAGACATATACCCTCAGCTTTCGGACAGGTGCTTTTCGGCTCAAAATACAAGTTGAAACAGCAGAGGGGAACCTTTGGTCTAGGCGGGAAGATGGCAATTTTGTATGGACAAATCACAACACATAAGCCCGCCTGCATAATTTCAAGCACAGGCGCATCAAAAATCTACAGGTGCAGGCTTATGATTGACATTCAAAGAAACCGCCCGCTCATACTAGATAGAAAAGTTCTCATAAATAAGGAGCGGTGGCGGGGAACAATCGTTGAGTTCTGCCTTGAAGGCGACTATTTTAGGGCTATGCCGAAAATCCTAGAATATTTTAAACAAACAGCCATGGTGAACCCTTACGCGAACCTAACTTTTGTTGATCCTAGAGGTAGACTTTACAAATTCACTAGGGTTACGAAGGAGATGCCAGATCCGCCTAGAGAAACTTTACCTCACCCGTATGGTGTGGATGTGGAACTTCTTCAGCGTCTTATACAGGTAACACCTTACAGGAACATGCTTGAGTTTTTAAGGTATCATTTCCACAGGGTTGGGGAAATCACAGCACGGAAGTTTTTGGAATTCAGCAACATAAGCCCGTCTAAAAATCCGAAGAAACTCTCCCACGAGGAAATCGTCAGGCTAATGCATATGCTTAAAAAGTTCGGAGAGTTTCTGCCGCCGGATGCAAGCTGTCTGTCGCCCCTAGGTGAAGAACTGTTAAAGGCAGGCGTATTAAAAGAGTTGAAGCCGGAGTTTGTGGCTGTTCACCAGCGTAAACCGTCAACTTATGCGGGTCACCCCTTCATCGTTGAAGTGGGAATTGCTTATGGAGGGGAAATTCCCAAGAAAGGAAACTTTTTGATTTATCGTTTTGCCAACAGAATTCCCTTGTTGTATGATGAGGCAAGCGACGTTTCGGTGAGAGTGGTAAACTCTATGAATTGGAGAAGGTACAAGGTCATGCCGGACATGCCAACTGCAATTTTAGTGCATATTTGCAGCACAAAGGTTCCATACAAAACTGTTGGGAAGGAATTCATCGCGGACAGACCGGAAGTCAGAAGGGAAATAGCCAATGGACTGCGGGAGGTTGCCCGTCGACTCCAGCGTTTCTTGACGAGAAGGGAGCACGTGGATAGAGAACGGAAACGCCTCGGAGTTTTCAGCAAATACTTGCCGAAAATAGCTCAGTTTTCAGCTCAGCTTGCCGGTAAGGAAAAGCTTCCAGATGTAAAAAAACTTTTGAGGAGTGTGAAAAAGTTTGGAGCGAAGGAGACATAAAAATAGTATAATGGAAAGAAAGAAAGAAGTTTTAGCAAGTTTGGAAAACCTTGGAGTTAGAATTTACGAACAACTTGATACGGGATATTTTCCATCAATAGAGATGCCCAGCCGCTCAACAGAAAACATCTACTACGACCCTCAAGTAAGGCAATTCATTTTAGGAGATAGAAAAGTTCGGAGAAGCGCCCGCAACATTCGACATCTAAGACCTTTCACACAGCTTGTTTGGACCGCGTTCTTTTCCCACGAGCTCACTTCCCAACGCAAAACATCCACCCTGAGAGACGTTTACTATTCGGCACAAGCATATGAAATGAGCTTCAAAGACCAGCAGGAATCAAACAACATAATAACAGATTTGGAAACTGTTTTGGGATTCTCACGAGAAGACTTCAACATCTTTCCAGAAGAACGCTCGGCAATTTTCGGCGACCTAACAATAGAGTATACTGTGCCAGGCTATGAAGGAAGAACATTAAATTTAACTTCCCATCCAGACGGTGTCATGATTGGACCAGCCTTAACCTCATCAGAGTTTGTGAAAA
>DAOUTL010000127.1 GCA_030626685.1 Candidatus Bathyarchaeota archaeon
AGACGTAAAGCACTTTCTTTGGCTTTAATAGGCAAATGGACAATTATAGACGCAAACAAACCTGTAAAAGGCGTTGAAAAAGAAATTAGAAAATCACTGTAGCCTAAAGAATTTTGTTTTGTACCTTCTGATGCCCAGCTTTTTAGCTTCTGTTCTAAAAATTGGACTTATAAGTATCCCGTTTAAGAACTCTATTGGAGAAGAATGTTCCTTTGAATGCAGAAGATGAAACTAAGCTTGAATATGCGCTTCGTGGGAAGGCTTGGAAAGTTTATTGGCTTCTCTTGAAAAGCGGTCGTCCAATGAGCGTTCGTGAAGTTCAGAAAGCATTGCGTTTTTAGCAGTCCAAGCGTGGCACATCATCATCTTGAACAGTTACGTGAATTAGGCTTGACGCAGAAACAAGACATAGGCGGTGATTATTCTTTGGTTAGCGAGGTTAAAATAGGGGTGCTCAGACACTTACGCCAAGTTGGGAAAACTTCTTTTTCCAAGATATTTCTTTTACGCGGTTTTCTCCACAGCGTTCTACATAGCTTATCTCGCAACGTTGATGTAAAGCTTCATGAGGGAAAACTTGTTCATCACCATTTTCGGGGCGGTAGTTTCAGCTATATTCTGGTATGAAGCAGTCAGAGTGTGGCGTCTAAAACCCTTCTAGCCTCTCTGTTCTAATTTCTGGACAAACTGTACTAAAAAATAGGATAAAATACCTGTATATCCAATTCTTAAAACGGTGTTAAAATTGCAGAGAGAAATCAAGAGAAAGACTGTAACGTATGGAATAGTCGCGGTGCTTTTAGCTGTTCTTTTAACAACAATGTGCTACAACTTTGGAACGCAAATTCAACTGCCAGGGCATTTTACAACGCTTAAGACGTTCTCATCCTACGAGGAGTTGAGAAACTTCTTAGCCAACGCGAAGCCGACGTATGGAGGTTGGATGGGGTATGACCGATTCTTTGGGATTAAAGGGAGCTTAGAAGCCGCTACTCCCGCTTCTACCCCCGAGTACTCAACAACAAACATCCAAGTTGCTGGCGTAGATGAAGCCGACGTCGTGAAAACTGACGGCGAGTACATTTACGTGCTTTCAGAGGGAAAGGTTGTCGTAGTGAAGGCTTACCCGACCGAGGATGCTGAGGTATCTTCAACGATAGAGCTGAACGGGACGGCGATAGGTCTGTTCATAAACGGGGACAAACTTGTGGTTTTCGAAGCTTCCAACCTTTATGGATGGGACGTTGAAACAGAAACATCGGTTAAAGTGTATGACGTCTCGGATAGAAAAGCGCCTATTCTCAAGAGGGATGTTTCCTTCAGCGGCTGGTACTTCAACTCGAGGATGATAGGCGACTACGTGTACGTTATTGTGAACAGCCCGGCGATCCGCCCAAGCGAGAACGAAACGACCGTTAATCTTCCAGAAATCCGCACACACACTTGCGTGGAGAAAATATCGGCTACTGAGATTCACTACGCCGACTTCCAAAGCTACTTTGACATGTTCACAACAATAGTTGCCATCAACGTCCAGAATGACGAGCAGGAGCCAACCCACGAAACAATACTGACTGGACCCGCCACATGCATGTACGTCTCTCTAAACAACATTTACATAGCGATCTCAAACATTCCTGTACGCATCCTCGGCGTGTTCACCACGGAGGTGGAAAGCACGCTTATCTACAGGATTCGTATAGAAGCAGGCGACATAACATGTGAAGCTAACGGTGAGGTCCCTGGGAGAGCGCTGAACCAGTTCTCAATGGATGAATATAACGAACATTTCAGAATAGCCACTACAACGGGTTACTTGGCAAGGAGCTCCGAGGAAGCGACTGCTAAGAACCACGTGTACATTCTCGACGCAAACCTAACGATCGTTGGAGAACTTGAGGGGCTCGCTCCGGGCGAACGCATATACTCAGCGAGGTTCATGGGCGACAGGTGTTACATAGTGACCTTTAGAAAGGTTGATCCGCTATTCGTCATAGACGTAAGCGACCCGGAGGAGCCGAAAGTCTTAGGCAAACTTAAGATACCGGGCTACTCGGACTACCTACACCCATACGACGAAAACCACCTCATAGGCATAGGGAAGGAAACGGTGCCGGCTGAAGAAGGAGACTTCTCATGGTATCAAGGCGTGAAAATCTCGCTGTTCGACGTAAGCAACGTCAGCGCCCCAAAGGAGCTAGACAAGTTCGTCATAGGAGACAGAGGAACAGAAACGCCTGTCCTGTACGACCATAAGGCGCTACTGTTCGACAGGAAGAGAAAACTGCTGGTGCTCCCAGTATTAGTCGCCGAAATAGATGAGGAAAAGTATCCAAGCGGCTATCCGCCATACACATACGGCGAATACGTGTTTCAAGGAGCCTACGTGTTTAACGTGTCTCTTGATGGCGTGATGTTCAAGGGCAGAATAACCCACGTTAAAGGCGATGTCCTTGCGAGGAGCGGCTGGTACTTCGAGTCACTCTACTCAGTGAAGCGCGCACTATACATCGACGATGTCCTATACACGATCTCAGAGAAGAAAGTCAAAATGAACAGCCTAGGAGACTTGGTGCTGATAAAGGAAATTGAACTTAGCTAATCGTTCTTCCCTTTGTATTTTTTTATGTAAAAAAGCAGAATGATCCAACAGTTCTGATTTATTCTTGGTTACGCAGAGTTCGGTTCCATGTGGACGGTAACTATTGTTTCTTCAAAATGTTTCTTTACGCTCTCTTCAATTTGTGAAGCAATTCTATGCGCGTCTCTTATCGAAATTTCTCTTGTGAAACAGCAGTCTATGTTAATATAGCGGTTTTTGTCAGCCACATATGTCAATGTTCTTTTAACTCTGAAGACTTTCTGGTAGTTTTTCGTCACTTTTTCAACAACTTTCCTTATCTCGTTTCCACTGACTGCTGAACCTTTTTGCAGTTTCGGACTGAAAGGTTCTAAATGGACTGTGACATTTTCAACATTTTTAACCCTTTTATTTACATTGTTTTCGATTTTCTCAGCTATTTCATGGGCTTCATGAATTGACAGCTTCGGGTCTACTTGGGCGTGTAAGGTTATGTAGAGTTTACCGTTCGTGTAAGCTGTGCTTATTTCATGGGCTTCTTTTACACCTTCAACTTCTGTTGCCAGTTTCTCCACAAGTTTTCCTATGGGCAATTTCGTTCCGCTCGGCTCGATGTGAATTGTAATTTCTGCATCTTCGAAAGAATTCTTTATGTTTGACTCTACCTTTGATGTTAAAGCGTGGGCTTCCTCAAGACTCATGTAGTCTGGCACTTGGATTGTTGCTTCAACAAAAATTTTGGTGCCAGCCTTTCTAACCTTCAAGTTTTCACATTTGCAGACTCCTTTCGTGCCAAGTATTTCTTTTCTAACTTTTTTTGCTACGTCCTTTGATATTGCGTCGCTTAACTCCATTCCGCTGCTCCAAACCAGTTTAACACTCAAATAGTTTATTATGCTGCTCAAAACCAGAGAGGCTAACGCGTCACCATAATATAATCCTAGAGTTGCTAACCCAAATCCGGAAAATGCAATGAGTGTTGACCCTAAATCTGCTAAGGCATGGTAAAATCCTGCTTTCACCGTAACACTTCCATGTTTTGCCTTATGCAGTATTCCAACTCTTAAAATGTCTATGCAGAAGGTGTAGGCTATGGCTATGAAACCTGCAAATTCCCACCCTGAAACGATGTAGGATTTATTTTCCAAAAGTCTCAGAACAGATTCTATTGCCAGGAAAATCGCTGTGCCAAAGAGCATTATTCCACCTATCAATCCGCCTATAGATTCAATCTTTTCATGCCCATACATATGTTCTTCATCCGGCGGTTTGAGGGAAGCGCGGGTTGTGATCAATAGCACAATCATTGTTAAAGCGTCAAGTAATGCATGAACACCATCGCTTAAAATTGCTAGACTTCCCACAGTGAAACCCAGAATAACTTCTACAAGAACCACGCTCGTGATGGCGATTGCTGAAATTTTCAGAGTTTTCAGCTTATAACTGCCTTTTTGTACGCTACGCATTATTTCTTCATATAAACTGCTAAGAATCAGGG
>DAOUTL010000137.1 GCA_030626685.1 Candidatus Bathyarchaeota archaeon
GAATACTCTACTCACCATACATGCCAGTGAAAGACGAATACGACCCAGCAACATCAATCTTGGAAGTTGCATACTCATCACAAGCTCCAGCACCAGCATTCACTGGAAATGGAACAGTATGCATAGTTACTTTAAGAGTGAAGTACCAACATTTTGGTGTCGACGATTATGTTGATGTCACGGCAATCGAGTTTAAGGAGATTAAGCTTGCAGGCTACAGTTTGCCACCGCCACCACCACCAATTCCATACAACTCTGAAGATTTCACGATAACAGTCTACGGAAGACCTCAGCCACCAGGACCAAAAGTAGAGGTTGAACATTACACGCACAAAGGTTCAGATTTACCACATGAACTCGACCTAAACGTTTCAATACTAAACTTAGATAAATACTGGGATCTCACAGGCTTCGATCTCAAAATAAGCTTTGACCCAAACACAGTGCAGGTTGAAAGCGTAACCTTAGGAGACTTCGCAGAATACTATAACATGACATATCATATACAGACACCGCAAGAAATCAACAATGAAACAGGCTTAGTCTGGGTTGCCTATATGTTTGACCCAACAAAAGTAAGAACAATTCCAGAAGGAAACGGCACTCTAATTACTTTAAGAATAATAGCGAACTGCAGTAGCCCAATTGAAATTGTAGAAAGCAAACTTGCTTCTTTTCCTCATCCGGAAAGATCGGAAGAACCGTGGAACAATCAGCCGTATTCGATAGCCATTCCACACGATGTGACAGATGGAAAAGCCGAAATAATAGGTATTAAAAGCTTTGAAGTTCACGATGGAATTTCAGTTATTACCGAAAGCAACTATTGCGTAACCTTTAAAGAGTTTGACACTTCGGTCAGAATGCTTCTTTTCGAAGTCTACGTAAGTCCAGAAGAAGAAGGTTACGTTAACATTACTATTCCACTTGTCCTTATGTATTCACCAGACACCTACAGAGTCTTTATCAACGGAAGAGAAACAGAAATCTCAGTTACCCAAGACGACACCAACGCCTATGTCTATGTAACCTACGACGATTCAGCTGTCTCTATAATGTTACTAAGTCATGATGTTATCCCGGAGTTCCCAACATCGATAATGCTACTAACAATCTTCTCAATAGCAACCTTCCTCACTGCAGCACTCAAATTCAAACGTAAAAACTAGTTTTTTACTACTCTCCCTTTTCTCCTTTTTCTCTTCAAGAAACTAATTTAAAAAAAGAGGAAATTGTCATCGTCTTCTTCGCATGTAGAAGTATCCTGCAGCCGCAATCACGACAATGATAATGACGGCTAACAACACAAGGTCCCACGGAAAGCCTCCCTCTATCGCTGGCAATACTTCCACATCGAAGTCTAGCCTGTAAGCCGCAGTGGCAGGTCTGAGTTTATTGTACGTGACTCCGAAATTGTCTGTAAGTATTAATGAAATTGTCCAGGTTCTGTTTGACGGAAAAGTGTATTCTGCGGTCGGGGTTGAATTTGAAAGCTTAGCCCGAGGAGGCGCATCTGAGTGTTCACGAATTTCCCATGTGTAGAGGACAAAAAAGCCTGTTGGTTCACTATGGTTGCTTCCTGAAGCATCGAACGTAACCTTGTCACCAACATAAATAGTGTCAGGCAGCGGAGCGTATTTCAACTCCAAATCAGCGCTTATAACTCTCACTACCTTGCTTATGCTATCATAAGAAACTTCTGTTCCGTGTAAAATACTGGCGTTCGCCACAAAACTATGCACTCCCCTTTCTAAAAGGGAAGAATCAATGGAAACCTGGAAATCTTGTTCCCTCTGCGTCGTATTAATTTCTTGATTTAACCATTCATCAATGATTGATGTGGTGCCGTTTGGAAATGTTTGATACAAGGTTAAGTTGTAGTAATCGGTGATGCTTCCTTCATTACGCACAGTGATTTTTACTGATCCATTCTCACCCACAATTATTGGAGTATCAAACAATCGGGTGCCAACAGAAGCACTAACATCCATGCTGTAAATACGAGTTCGAGCTCCAGACGTCAAGAAGAATCCGCTTTTAACTCCATGAGGAATCACAATCGTGCTGTAGGTCTGCCCTATCTGATTGCTAAAAGGTGCAGACAATTTGCAACTTTCAATCGTTAACCGTGAACCCCCTTCCTTTTTGACGCGGAAGGTCATTTGGAAGAACGTGCCGTTACCAACAAAATAATTCACGGTTGAAGTCGGCAGGTGGCTTTTAGCTAGCAAGTAGGTTCCTAAAGTAGCGTTAACATCATCTTCAACAGGTTGAATCGGTTCGTGTAGTGTGCCACTATAGTTTAATGGTGGAATTGGATCTGAGTAGTCTTCAACTGGAACCGTTACTGTGTGATTTAAGTATTCAAGAATGATGGGGTCCCATGAAAACTTGATCTCGAAACCGACTAAGAAGCCCAGAGGATACGTATGCATTCCATCTGGATGATAAGGAGGCAACGGGTCACCAGGATTCCATTCATCATGAGAAGCGTAAACGTTCTCAGTGAGGTTAAAGACCGCCACAGTTACTGTGATGTTTTCACCTGGCTCTGCAACAATGTTTTCTGGATAAACAAATACATAGGGCATATCAGCAGGAAGGCTTACTTCAGCTGAGGAAACATCAGTATGGAAGCCTGAAATTCCAAAAAACGCAACAATGTAAAGCAATGCTAGGACAAGACACTTTTTAGCAAATTTCATGTTTTCACCTTTTTCTATGATTTTCTCCCTCTATAATTTAAAGTTTATCCCTCTTAACCTTTTGCAAAATCAAACTACGCAAACACCCAAAAATAAAAAATATTATAATGAAAGCCCCCATACTTTATCGCTGGGGCAGTTGGTACATACATTGCTAATTTTTTAAGAATTGTTTCACATATTGTTATTCGCTAAATGAGAGCTCAAAGCGGCAGGTATTTTTCACGGCATGTATGGATAATTATACTTTTTTACTTGGATGTTTTCACCTTTTAATAATCATTTGTGTGGGACGATTCATGTTAGTAGAAAGATTAGGATAAAACTGAGGCGTAATTTATGAGAAGTCCATAATCAAAGAGTGTTGTTGCACATGGTGATATTGACGTACTTATTAGAAAAAGCGATAATACAATCAGGACTTCTTAATGTTACCGGACTCTCCGGAACATTCACCTTAAGGATAGATGATACTCATCCCTGTATCATCGCACCCGCCAAGTAGCAAGGGTCACGTAACTCATAATCCGCATGAAAAAGACTCCACAGTTTTGTTCTGGCCACCACCAGTGGTGAAGTAGTATCTCACCGTTGAAACAGACCCAGAAGGCATCACAACAATTCCTGGTGAAGGTTGGTATGATGAAGGCACAGTTGTGAATTTAAATGCCCCTGAGTATGTGTCCGTTACAGGTTTAACTACTGGGATGTTGACGGAACTTCACAAGGCACCAGTGTTAACCCCATAACAGTAACCATGAAACCAACAGCACACAGCCACAGCGCATTATACTCTTGTGACGCCGCCTCCGCCACCGCTTTCAGTTTACATACGCCCAACTTCCGCTACAGTTTACATTGGCGGTTCGGTAACCTTCACCGCAACGGTTAGTGGTGGTGTTCCACCATACACTTATCAATGGTACTTCAACGATTCTCCAGTTCTAGGTGCAGCCTCTTCTTCATAGACATACGCACCCTCATCCGCAAGCATACAATTATGTTCACGTTAAAGTGACGGACAGCGAAGGCAACAGCCTCCAATCTGACCCCGCAAGGGTTGTTGTAGCCGCTACGCCTGTTGGAGGCTACTCGGTTTCATTAAGCAAGAATGTTCCAACGCTCCATCTAATC
>DAOUTL010000142.1 GCA_030626685.1 Candidatus Bathyarchaeota archaeon
ATATTCTTATTTTATACTTAGATATTTGAAGTATTGATAATCTATTGTTGTGGAACAAAATGCAAAATATTACAAGGAGTGGCAGTATCTATATTCTTATTTTTTACATAGGTATTTCAAGGAGTAATATATTATGAGGAAAGGAGCTTAGATAACCTAAGCGACTTGATCGAATAATGTATTACGACGCAGAAAGACCAAGCAAAAAAAAGAATAAAAAAAAATGCTGGCGACGACTTACTCTCCCACTGCGTAACGCAGCAGTACCATCAGCGAGGACAAGCTTAACTTCTCTGTTCGGAATGGGAAGAGGTGTACCCTTGTCTCAATTATCACCAGCAAACTATTATATAAATGAACAATTTTACTATAACACACAGTATTTAAACAGCAACACGACTTTGTCGTGTATACAACACTGATAAGAAACCATCTATTCTACTATAAACATCCATAATAAAACAAGTGGCAAAGACACACGGCCTATTAGTATATCTCGGCTAAATATATTTCTACACTTACACCTGATACCTATCAACCTCATAATCTATAAGGGGCCTGAAGTGATATCTTATCTTGAAGAGGGTTTCGCACTTAGATGCATTCAGCGCTTATCCCGTACAAACGTAGCTACTCGGCTATGCCGTTGGCACGACAACCGATAAACCAGAGGTTTGCCCATTTCGGTCCTCTCGTACTAGAAACAGAACTTCGCAAATATCATACGCCCGCGACGGATAGGGACCAAACTGTCTCACGACGTTTTGAACCCAGCTCGCGTACCACTTTAATTGGCGAACAGCCAAACCCTTGGGAGCTTCTTCACCCCCAGGATGTGATGAGCCGACATCGAGGTGCCGAACCGCGCCGTCGCTATGGACGCTCGGGCGCGACTAGCCTGTTATCCCCAGAGTAGCTTTTATCTGTTGAGCTTCTTCGATACTACAATCAAAAGTCGGATCACTAAGTTCTGCTTTCGCAACTGCTTGATCCATCAATCTCGCAGTAAAGCCGGCTTATGCCTTTGCGCTATCAGCCCGATTTCCATCCGGACCTAGCCGACCTTATAAACGCCTCCGTTACAATTTAGGAGGCAACCGCCCCAGTTAAACTACCCACCAGGCACTGTCCCCGGACCGGTATTTAATTACTTGGGCTTTTCGCTTGAGAGCTAAGTTTTGGGTGTGAAAAAATAGAAATGATACAGCATATCAATTTTTAGTTACGCTGCATCATATTTTCGGATCAGAACTCATATTTTCCAAATATAAATTCTGTGAATCTGCTACTTATCCATGACGATACCAAGAGTATCGCTATAGATAACATTTTCAGAACGAGTATATCGGCATCTGGATAAAATAGATAGATGCCTAATACTAAAAGAGCCAACGACTCAAGAAGCAATATCAATCTCCTAATGAGTTTTACTTGCTTCTGCTCCTTCGCTTTAACTGCTTTCTTTCGCTCTTCTGATTCCGCCTTTGCTTCTTCTACTGCCTTCTTCACTTCTTCGCTTTCTTCAGATTCTTCCATTTCTTTTACCTCCTAATTTATTTTTTCGTATACCAAATACTCAATACCATATACTGAATACTGGCACACATTTTTCCCAAAACTTAGCCCCCAAACTTTTTAAGCTAACAAATTTCTTAGAGTTCATGTTTTAAAACGAACTCCAGAAAAAAAAGTTTTAACTCAGAAAAGCCAACTAACCAAATATCGGTCCAAGGTTAGAATCACAAATTTAAAAAAGTGGTATCTCATATTTCGGCTCCGCCTTGACTAGCGTCAAAGCATCAAAGCCTCCCACCTATACTGAATGTCTAAATCCGTAACCCAATACCAAGCTATAGTAAAGCTTCACGGGGTCTTTTCGTCTTGCCGCAGGTAAACGGCATCTTTACCGCTACTGCAATTTCACCGGGTCCCTTGTTGAGACAGTCCCTGAATCGTTACGCCTTTCATGCACGTCACTAATTAGATGACAAGGAATTTCGCTACCTTAGAACAATTATAGTTATTGCTGTCGTTCACCAGCGCTTAAGCCCAAAGCTCTCACCATGGACCTTAACGTTCTGGCACTGGACAGGCGTCAGCCCCTATACTTCCTCTTACGAGTTAGCAGAGACCTGTGTTTTTGATAAACAGTCGCTCGGAGTCTTTCGCTGCGGCCAATACGCTCGTGTCTCGCTATCGCTCGCCACGAGCTCATACTAACATTTAAACATTTTAACATTTTAACAAAAGTTTAATTTAAACAATGTTAAAATGTTAGCATGTTAATATGTTAAAATGAGTTCGTGTCGAACGTTAGTGAGACACGGACGATTGGCGGACCTTATCCCGAAGTTACGGTCGCTGTTTTGCCGAGTTCCTTAACAAGGGTTCTCCCGTTCACCTTGGTCTACTCGACCTATCCACCTGTGTTGGTTTTGGTACGGATACTTTTATCAAGGATAGAGGTTTTTCTTGGAAACTTGACTTGCTTGAGTTATCCCGCCAAAAGGAAGGAGTCCCAACAACCCTCGGCCTTAAAGTTTTCCGGATTTACCTGGAAAACAAGCCTAACGGCAATTGACGCAAATCCAATAATGCGCTCAAGCTATCATGTTCCGTCTCCCCATACTTTTAAGATAAAAGTAGTGCTGGAATATTAACCAGCTGTCCATCGACTACGCTCTTCAGCCTCGCCTTAGGACCGACTAACCCTGGGACGACATACGTTGCCCAGGAAACCTTGGGTTTTCGGTGATTACGAATCTCACGCAATTTTTTATTACTCATGCCAACATTCTTACTTCTAAACACTCCACGGTTTCTCACGAATACCGCTTCAGCGCGTTTAGAACACTTCCCTACCAAGTTATTGTTCTGCAATGGAAATTTTAAAACATATAATCCTAAATAAAAATTCTATGAAATAAATATAAAAGAAACTAATGGAAATTCGCTACGCGAAATTCGTGGAAATTAATTGTAGATTACTACAATAAGTCTCTACTAATTTCTACGAGTTTCTACTAATTTTCATTTCTATATTTCACAAAATAAATTATTATAGAAAATTACATTTTAACTCTTCCAATGCAAAACAACAACTTCCGTGTCTTCGGTACCAAATTTTAGCCCCGTTATATTTTCGGCGCAATTTTTCGTAATCGAGAAGTGGGTTGTTACACACTCTTTAAAGGATGGCTACCTCTGAGCCAACCTCCTACCTGTCTTAGAAAAATCACTTCCTTTCCCACTTAATTTGGATTTAGGGACCTTAGACTACGGTCTGGGCTGTTTCCCCTTTTGAGCTCCGATCTTAGCACCGGAGTTCTGACTATCGCGCAATTGACTGAATAGAATTTGAAGTTTGATAGGAGAGAGTAGGAATAAACCCCTCAACTCCATTCAGAGCTCTACCTCTATCAGGTAAACGCGACGCTAGCCCTATAGCTATTTCGGGAAGAACAAGCTATTACCGAGTTCGATTGGAATTTCACCCCTAATCACAGCTCATCCCCCAGTATTGCACGGCTGGTGGGTGCGGGCCTCCACTGCGATATTCTCACAGCTTCACCCTGGCCATAACTAGCTCACTCGGTTTCGTGTCTTGTGTATGCTACTAAGAGACTAGGTCTCTATCGGGCTATTAACCCTCGCTTTCACTTTAGCTTCATCCTGTCGGATTTAACTTAACGCAACATACAGCAAACTCGTTGGCTCGTTCTACAAAAAGCACACCGTCATTGTTATTCCACAA
>DAOUTL010000016.1 GCA_030626685.1 Candidatus Bathyarchaeota archaeon
ACTTGTCAGACCAGTAGCCAGAGAAAACCTTTAAGATGCTCACCACACTTTCTCCGAGACCCCCTATCAAGCCAACAGCCAGCCCCGTGCCGCCGATGGCAGTAATGAACATGGGGAGAATTGGCCACATCATGTCACTGCTGGCATCTGTTATGAAGCTCACAATACCAAGTAGAATGATATTAAAGCCCATGCCCTTCAGAAGTTCTTCATCCATCTCTCCAACTCACTTTCAACTCATAATCGTCATTCGAATTTTTTTGTATTTAACCTTTTAGAGCTTTTTCTACGGGTTCCGTTGCTGAAGAAAAGTTTTCGTTTTCAGGATCCGACACCGTTATCTTGGAGTTGGACTTTTCCAACTTACTTCTAAACTGTTTTCTGAGGTTCAGTCGCTGAGCTGTGTAAGTCAAGTGTTGGCTAAGAATCCAGCTGGATTGAAGGTATATGCTGAAGTGCACTACGATTCTAACACATCTAGTCCATCCACTTGTCAGAGACGTAGTCCACTAGACGACCAGTGATGTACGGCATAACAATTATGTAGAGGATAAATCCGAGAATAGCTCCTACAATTAACGTCGCTGCACCTATTACGAAAGTGATTATGGCGCTGATTATTGCGAAGATTATACTGAAGATCACGCCGCAAAGCCAATAGTTCAATGTTTCATTTTTAACTAATCTTCCCATTTAACTTTCTCCTCATGCAATTTAGTAAATTTTCATATAAATCTTTTCCACACTTAACAAGCCTTGTTCATTCTGGTCAATTGGTATGTTCCAACATCTTCGGAAACATCTTTAGCTGAACTTTCAGAGTATACGCTGTCTATCACACCTTTCATATGCGTTAATACCCTATCTGAAGCCCTCTTAACAGCTCGCAGGTCAACTTTTGCGTTTTTCTCGTTTAAGTTTGAACAGTTTTCCTGTTTTTTGATGATGAAGGAACGACGTACAAGCGTGTAAGCTGTTAAGGCGCCTAAAAGATCCATGAGTATGTCTGCCACTCCATTCCAAATGAAGACGTTTACCACTCGCAGAGTGAATTTTTCAGCAATCTCTTCTAATCCTTCCCAAACCAATCCAACGAAAACGCTTGAGTGACATACGAAGGGAAGCTCAGCACTTGACTCAAAAAGTGAAATTTGATGACTTAACTTCATTGAACCGAATATTGTTAAAGCCTTGCTGTATGATATGTAACTTACGAACGTTCTATAGGCTTTGACTGCAAATAACCCTATCCCGAAACCGCTAATATAATGTTCAACAAAGTCTAAACCCGGAATTATATGGTACAGTGGCACGAAGGGAGCGGCAAGTATAGAATGCGAAGACAAGGCTAAGCTGACGATGGCGATAACCTTAGTATCTGACAGGGCTTCTCCTACAGTGTTAATTATGCTTCCTAAAAGACCCTTCGAAGAAACTTGATGTTTAACAATCAGTTCAGAAGCAAGTCCAAAAAATAAAGAATACAAAACATATGATGTGAAACAGACGGCAACCCAGTAAATGTCTCTTTTTAAAGCACGAACAACTGCAACTAGCAAAATAATCGTTTTAGTCGCATCCAGTAATATTGCGCTTCTGGCATCTTTGGTATCGCTATTTTTTATTCGCAGAAAAACTTGGCCGCCGGGCAACATTTTTATGAGAACTTTTCGGGAACTACTGGTTTTTACAGCATTTGAAGATTGAATCTTATCCTTTCTTTTGAGAAATCCCTCAAATACGTAATCTTTAATGAATGCGTATTCCTTTGCAAGCGTTTCAGTTGTCTCTTCAGGCAAACCCATTCTTGACAGTTTTTCACTGAATATTTTGTTGGCCTTGCTAACAGTTGAGTTTGCAGACAACCACATTATGATGAATTCGTATATGACCATTGGGACTAGTGCTAGACTTACAAAAAAGTTGTGAATTCCCACGCTGACGCCGTCCCTATCCATTCACCCCATCCCTTTTCAATAGCCAAAATCTTGTTGCGATTCATTCAAATGCTTAAATGTATTATGCTGAAGACTTAAATAATTTTCAAACAGTTACATTTTAAAAGATGAACGTTTTTGAGTTTTCTAGAGTTTGTGGTAAAATACTTTGACAGGACATATGAGCATCTTTCTTTGAAGTTTGAGGCACCAGAGTTCGAGGGATTAAGGAATAAACCGTCTCCACTTTTTTTAGGAATCTCTGAGGTCGATGCTGCCTTGCTCAAAAGAGCCTTCGGCATCGACGCAATAGCTGAATTGGCTGAAAACAAATATGTCAGAGTAGCTCAGCTCGTCACAATCTCAGCATCTGTAATGGAGTTGCTGGAAAGTTGGACTGTTTGAAACACGGCTGTACTGAAAACTCTCCGTCCCCCTTTTATGAAGCTGAGTGCGTATATTCTAGTAAAATTTTGGTCTCATCGACCTTTCCCCGCGTTAACCCTTAGAAACGTGTAACCGAAAATAAAAAATGGGGGATTCACGGAATCCATAATTACTGCTTCTGCTTTTGCTCTGCAAAGCGTTTTATTGCCTTCTCATGTTTTTCCAAGGATTTTTTTAAGGCTTCTGTTGCGTCCTTTTCAAGCCAGTTTAGGTAGGCTAAGCTTACCACGATTATATCTGTTATATCTACTTCAATGTCTTTACCGAACCTTCCTTTTTCAATGTATTTTTCTGCAACTTGCCCCACTTGTTCTGTTAGAAGAGTTATGAAGAAACTGGACGTGAAGACTTCTTTTTTATGCGCTTCGTAGGAAATTTTCTTTACTGCTTCTTGGGTTTCTTTCAACATGGGAATTCAGCTCTTTTTCCCCACTAACCTTTACAATTTCTTCACATATAAATTAAGAATAAAGCGTGTTTGTTAACTTTGAGTTTTAGCTTTTTCCCATGCTTGTATTATCTTTTTGAGCATTTTTGGCTGGAGCGTGAAAATGTCTTTTGGGTCCTCTACATAAATGTAGAACATGTAAGTTCTGTCCAGTCTAGTTAGTTTTGTTGCTTGATACTCTGGCTTTCTTGGCAGTTTCTCCGCATAACATTCAATAACATTGTCTAACATTTCTTCAAGTTTTTCCGTTGGCAACGAGTGGTCGAAGTTTAACTCGAATCCGTAGCAGAAGAGGTTTGATTTCCCCCCTCTAAATCGATAGTTTGTAATTTCTTTATCTAAAATCCTTTGAGTGCTTATTGAGACTACAGTGTTTGCTTGAGTTAAAATTTTCGCGTAGTTTATGGTTATTTCTTCCACTATTCCCTCGATACCATCTATGCGAACATAGTCGCCTACACGAAATGGACGTGTAACTAAAAGATACAGTCCAGCTATAAAGTTTCCAACGGTGCGTGTGGAAGCAAAACCAACAGCGGCGCCACCCAAAGCTGAAAAACTAACTAAAATGTCTGCGGGGACTCCGCCCACATTTAGAAGTGCCACAGCCGCTCCAATTAATATTATGAGCCGTGTCGTTAATATAAGTCCGTTTTCAACGTCCGGCGGCATTTCTGTCCGTTTTATGAACTTTCTTAACCATCTTGTGATTAGCCGTTCTAAAACTGCCGCGACAGCTACTACAACAATTAC
This sequence comes from Candidatus Bathyarchaeota archaeon, assembly GCA_030626685.1. GTDB lineage: Archaea > Thermoproteota > Bathyarchaeia > Bathyarchaeales > Bathycorpusculaceae > DAOUTL01. The sequence goes on from DAOUTL010000016.1 coordinate 3,586, forward strand.
CCATATTACGGTTATCAAGTATGGGTATTCGGCGAATATTTCATCGAAAAACGCCAACTCGTTGCCTCCATTTACTCTCCTTACAGGATTATGATTAAACTAAAGAAGTTTGAACTTAAGCTTATTTAGTTTGCTACAACACCAACGTATTATGGAGTTAAAAAAAGACTTCGCGAGCGAAAGCTTTTATTAAAGCTCAAAACTTACTTTGGCAATGCTCTCAAAGGTGATGCGTCACGAGTTTGCAGAAAGGAAATTTCATACTAATAGACTACGTTGCCAGAGTGAAGGAAACAGGCGAAGTTTTCGACACGACAATTGAAGAAACCGCCAAAAAAGAACGCTTATACAAGGAAGGTGAAATCTACGAACCAAAACTGGTGGTAATAGGAGAGGGATGGGTTCTTAAAGCGTTGGATGAAAGCCTAACAACAATGGAAGTTGGCAAAAAAACATCTGTTGAAATACCGCCTGAAAAAGCCTTTGGAGATAGAGACCCTGAGAAGGTTAAACGTGTTCCATTAAGGCATTTAACGGCTAAGGGAATAACTCCTAGCATTGGAATGCGTGTTGAATACAACGGGAAGATGGCTACCGTGCGAACGATAGGTGCTGGACGTGTTCTATTGGACTTTAATCCTCCATTGGCTGGAAAGACCTTAGTCTACGAGGTGACTGTTCAGAAGAATCTTAAAACATTAAAGCAGAAGATAGCGGCTCTAATTCACCGCAGAACACCTGTCGTAGAAGAAACCAAATTCAAACTCACCGTCAAAGAGAAAACGGTTAATATAGAAATGCCTGAAGAAGCCTTCTACTTGGAAGGGATTCAAGTGGCTAAAAGAGGAGTGGCCATGGACATACAAAGATTTTTCCCGAAGATAACTACCGTTAAATTCATTGAAACCTTTAAAGCAGAACCAAAAACAGAATCCTAGTTTCATATAACCTCTGTTATTTTCGCAAGCCTTTCGTAGGCTTCATGGTGCAGATTGAGCTTGTTAAGGATAGTGTATCTTTCCGGTCTTAAGGTTGAAGCCGTTTCTAAAGCTTTTACTACGTCTTTCTTTTCTATACCCAGCTCATGGGCGTTTGTAGGCGCGCCCAACATCTTTAACGTTCTTCGTATACACTTCCAGTTTGCCCTGTGCAGATAAGCCATCATTATTGTTCCCACACCACATTGTTCACCGTGCATAGCATGATTAGATTTAATCATGTCAAGTGCGTGGCTGAATAGGTGTTCAGAACCGCTGCAGGGACGGCTGCTTCCAGCAATGCTCATGGAAACTCCGCAACTTATCAGGGCTTCTAGGAGCACCCGTAAACCTTCTTCTTTTTCAGGCTTAATTAGCTCAGCATTTCGCATTACAAGTTTGGCACTCATCAAAGCTAGGCTTGCAGCATACTCCCCATAATACTCATTTTTCTCTTCATGCGCCAGTTTCCAGTCTTTCACCGCTGTGAATTTTGCGATTACATCTCCACAACCACTTACCCCGAAGCGCCAAGGTGCCTGCATTATTATGTTTGTGTCTGCTATGATGGCTATGGGCGCCTGAGCCATAACAGAATATGGTTTTTCAAATCCTTTAACAGCAGATACGGGGCTTGCAATTCCATCATGAGAGGCTGTTGTTGGAACACTTATAAATGGGACTTTTTGATGCGCTGAGCTTAACTTTGCCACGTCTATTTTTGTTCCGCCACCCACTCCAAAAACAACCTGAGGCTTTAAGGCTTTTAGCTCTTCTTCTACGGCTTCGACATCCTTAACTGTGGCTGATTCAACAAGGAACCTGTTGACTTCTATTCCGTCCTCTTCGAGAAGTTCCTTAACAATTTTTCCCGCTACATCATATGTTTTCGAACCCGCAATTATGAACGCCGATTCTGTGAATCCAAGTCTACGGAAGACCTCTGTAACACGTTCTATCGTTCCGTTGCCAACTATTACTTCCCTTGGAAGTTGCATACGATGATGTTTTAAAGGCAAATCAATCACTATTCAAGTTTGCATCATCTTTAATTTCATAGCGATGTATGTTTAAAACCTTTTGAATCCAGCGTTTCCCTCTTAAAAACTCTTTTTTATCCTGTTGTTTCAAACCGCAATATTAATAAATCTCATGGTTATGATTAGATGATGCTGCTTCCTAGCGAAGTAATTCCGTGATGTGTTTAGGTTTTGGGAGAAAAATGAAATGATAAACAATGATGCAGTCAATCGGTTAGTGTTAAAGGGAACAACAACCATAGGCGTCGTATGTAAAGACGGTGTGATATTGGCCTCTGACACTCGTGTAACCATGGGCTTTTATGTAGCTCACAAACATGGGAAAAAGGTGTACAAAATAGATGATCACTTGGCCATGACCATTTCTGGAACAGTTGCCGATGCACAAAGAACCGTGGACGTACTGACAGCAAACGCACAGCTTTACAAACTGAACATGGACAGGCCTCTGCCTGTAAGCTCCGCGGCAAGACTAATCGCAAATCTTCTGTTTTCATCTAGAAACGCACCGTTGGTCACACAAGTTCTAATAGGCGGCGTGGATGACACTGGACCACATGTGTTTTCATTAGACCCGTTCGGCAGTTTAACAGAGGAAAAATGTGTTGCCACTGGTTCTGGTTCACCAATAGCCTACGGTGTTCTGGAAGATAGGTATAAGGAAGATGTGTCTGTTAAGGAGCTTTTACCCATAATTATTAAGTCTGTCAGTTCCGCTATGAAGCGGGATGCGGCGAGTGGAGACAGTTTTAACGTCGCAGTAATAAATGAGGAGGGCTATCGAGAGTTAACCGACGAGGAGAAAAAACAACTTTTAACGGATTGAGGAAGCAAAAAACCGTGGCACCAAGCTCTGAAAGAGACAAGATAGAAATAAGCCAGTACATATTAGAGCATGTTCCAAAACAAGCTGAAGTAACAAGAATAGAATATGAAGGGCCGGCACTCGCAGTTTATACCAAAAAACCAGAAATTTTAGCTGGACAAAGCAGTGTAATCGCGGACATAGTCAATGTCATAAGAAAGAGAATAGTTATACGCTCAGACCCTTCAGTAAGACTTCCAGAGAAGGATGCCAAAAGAGCAGCACGTGAAATTATCTCGCCTGAAGCAGAAGTGACTGACATAAATTTCGATCCAAGCCTCGGCGAAATAATAATTGAAGCTAAAAAACCGGGGCTCGTCATTGGAAGGAACGGAACGGTTCTACACGAAATTATAAAGCAGACTAAATGGCGTCCCCGTGTTTTGAGGAGTCCTCCGCTACGCTCTAAAATAGTAGCTCATATGCGCCATTATCTTCATTCAGAAAGTAAGGAAAGAGAGAGAATACTCCGTACAATAGGTGAAAGAATTTTCAGACCTAACACCTACGATGTCGGAGATGTTCGGATTACAGCCCTCGGAGGGGTCCAAGAGGTTGGGAGGTCAGCTTTCCTTGTTCAAACAAGAGAAAGCAGTGTGCTATTAGACTGTGGTATTAACCCTGGTTCTTTGAAGCCTTTTGAGGCCTTTCCAAGACTTGATATTCCGGGATTCGAACTTGACTCCTTAGATGCCGTTGTTATAACCCATGCTCACCTTGACCATTGTGGTTTGGTACCTTTCCTTTACAAGTATGGGTATGATGGTCCGGTTTATTGTTCGGCTCCAACTTCAAACCTGATGACGCTGCTTCAGCTTGATTACTTAGATGTAGCAAGCAAACAAGGGGTCATACCGCCTTATGACCAGAAAAATGTTCGTGAATGCGTTTTACACACTATTCCTTTAAGGTATGGTGTTGTAACGGACATAGCTCCTGACATCCGCTTAACCTTACATAACGCTGGTCATATTCTCGGCTCCTCGATAATTCATTTACACATAGGTGAAGGCTTGCACAATATTGTCTATACTGGCGATTACAAGTATGCGAGGACCATGCTGCTGGAGGCAGCAACAGCAGAGTTTCCAAGAGTTGAAACATTAATAACTGAAAGCACCTATGGCGGTGCAGATGATATCATGCCTTCACGAGTTGAAGCCGAAAAACGTTTAACAGCCGTTATAAATGAAACTTTAGAGCATAAAGGCAAAGTTTTAATCCCTGTGCCAGCTGTCGGTAGGGCTCAAGAAATAATGCTCGTCATTGACGGTTATATGCGGCGCGGGTTAATGAAGGAAGCACCGGTATTTATCGAAGGTATGATTTCAGAGGCGACGGCGATTCACACGGCTTATCCGGAACACTTGAGCAGAGAGGTCCGCTACAGCATACTTCACGACGGGGTTAATCCCTTCCAATCAGACTACTTCACGATTGTGGAGCATCCAAGCGTCAGACAAGAAATAATGGATGGCGAGCCATGCATTGTTATGGCGACTTCTGGAATGCTCGAAGGTGGACCCGTAATAGAATACTTCAAAAGCTTGGCAGAAGACTCGAGAAACACGGTGATTTTTGTGAGCTACCAGATTGAAGGCACCCTAGGAAGAAGGGTGCAGAAGGGCTTAACCGAAGTTACAATGATAAACAGCGAGGGCAAACTGGGCGTTGTAAAAGTTGGATTGCGTGTGGAATCAATTGAAGGTTTTTCTGGCCACTCAGACAGACGGCAGATAATCAATTACATAACCCGCTTGAAGCCGAGGCCTGAAAGAGTTATTGTGTGTCACGGTGAAAGAGCAAAGTGCTTGAGCATAGCGAACTTCATTCAGAGAAGATGTGGAGTTCGAACATTTGTGCCAGCGGTGATGGAAACCTTTAGGCTGCTGTCGGTATAGGCTCGTTCGGCACCTGTGTTTTTTCCCGCCAAATCCTCACATTTGGAGGGCAGATGACCACTCGCTCCTCGCCTAGTCTTGCAATGTCTCCACCGACGGACTCAGCGAATTCGCATAACTCGTTTACCGCACGTTTCACATCTTCAACGCTTTTGTTTGCGAGAGGAGTTATCCTAAGAATCATAACATTTCCGGATCTAACTTCACTCTTCACGGCGTCCAAGTCTGATAAATCACGGAGGAGCATAGCCTTCAAATAGGTTTTGCCGGAGACACCCTTGACTTCAACTTTCTTCTCAGCTTTCTTGAATTTGCGAAATATATCACCTAAACTTGGCAAACTTCTCCTCTCTAACACTTTTATTCACTCTTTAATAGTTTAAGTGTTTCTTAATTTTGCATCTGAATTCTCAATGTAAAACTTCTATTAAAGTGTTTTATGAATTCAGAATTTAGATTAGCCTTCACTAAACCTTAGCCGCAAGTTTCTTTATGAAATTCCATATTTTGTCGCCGACAAAGTGGATGTTTCTAACAACAATACCGTGCTTAACCTTTTTCGCCACGTTCATATCATAGATGATCTCACCTACTGCTATCGGTTTGCCATGTTTCTCATCCACAACGAAAACAAAATCGCCCTTTCTAAATTCTCCTTCAAAGCTGACAATGCCGGGCGCCATAATATCTGCGCCGTTGCACACATGCGAAACCGCGCCCATGTCAACAACAACCTTAGGTGCCAAAGTGAAAAATTCGTTGAAAATTAACGTTGGGAAAACATTTTCTTCAGCTTTAACCAGTAGAGGATTGCCATTTATAAGAAAGATTTCGGCAAATTCTGTTTCAACAAGTTCAACGTTGACTTTAGCCTTGAAAATTTGTGCCAAATCAACTTTAAGTTTTTTCGAGGCTTCGTTTAAGAGGGATCTTGCCTCTCTGGCCTTTAAGAAATGCCTCCTGTATTTTTCGGGCATAACTCTTCTCTCTTAGATAGGTTTAAATGGTATAAGTTAAGTATAAAAAGACATAAAAATATAGTTTGAGGGTGCAAAATGAGCGAGATGACAACTGAAATCCTTGAGCAAAACCTCGGAAAAGCAGTGCTTGTGAGGTTAAAAGGTGGAAAAAGTTTGCGTGGAAGACTAAGAGGATTCGACCAACATCTAAACCTAGTTTTAGATGAAACAGAAGACACAACAAACATTGAAAATGTGAAAAAACTAGGATTAATAATCGTTCGCGGAGACAATGTGGTTCTCATCTCACCACCGCCGAGGTGAAAACTTTGGGAAAGGGAACACCATCCTTTGGCAAACGCGCCAGAAAAACGCTTCACATACATTGTAGACGATGTGGAAAAAGAGCATACCATGTAACGAAGAAGCGATGTGCAGCATGCGGCTATGGAGAAACAGCAACTATTAAAAAACCTTCGTGGCGAACCAAAAACCTTCTCAAAGAAAGAGTGCGCTAAAATTTGTTGGTTTACTGCGACAATTGATAATAGCCCTTGTCGATTCTGACGAAGATTAATGGGCCTTTGCTTCGGGCTAGTTTTCTGGCTTTCCTTAGGGCATTGTTGACAACATTCACTACCCACTCTTCTTCGTTGATGTGTTTCTTCTTTTTTTTGCCTAACTCCATTTTCAGAAGGTTTTCCGCGAGAATTGATGTGCCACAGATTTCTCCGTTCCTAATAAGTGTGGACGTCACCACTTCTCGCATTTCTCGACGGTTTGCAACTCTTCTCCATAACAGCTCTGCATTGTTAAGAGTTTTTGTAACTCTATTCCATTTCTCGGCTTTCTCGTTGCCTATGAGCAGTTTCACCCGTTCCTTCCATTTTTTAAACCACATTCCAGTCCAAACGTCCAAAAACTCTTCCAGCTCGCTTGGATCTTCGTTAAAGAACTTTTCCAATTTTTCCACGAGTTCGCATTCATTGGCTTCTTTTCCAACAAGGTTCCAATGAACTTTGAGGTAGTTTGTTAGGTCTTGACATGCCATTTGGAGTACCTTGCGGTCTGAACCGAAAATATCCAGCATCGGGTTTTTATTCTTCAGCTTTTCTGACAACAGCAATTCTATGAAATTCATAAGTTATTCCAGCTCGAAACCTTCTCCACTAAAACTAGAAGCTGAGGTTTTAATTAAGCTTTATTCATGGTTGCTTCTATAACATTTTTAGATAATTTTTAGCTATATTACAGTTTCAGAAGTATTCTAAAAGCTTATTTTTCCAAGCTATTCGAGAAAATCTGGGAGCTGGTTGACGCTTTCCAGAATTAAATCTGGTTTCTCCCTCTCTAATTCTTCACGAGAGAAAATTCCAGACAAAACCGCAACCGTTTTTGCTCCAGCGGTTTTTCCAGCCCTTACATCTGTGACAGAATCCCCTACAATCGCACATTCACCCATCTGGATGCCCAACTGCTTTGCACATTTTATTAGTGCTTCTGGAGAGGGTTTCGGATAATGGGTATCCAACGCTGTTATTACAAATTGAAAGTATTTAGCTAAGCCGAAATTCTCCAACTCTTTGACGATTTTCTCCTTTGAAACGTAACGCATAGTAATCAGTGCCAGCTTCGCCTTTTCCGAAAGTTTTTTCAGTGTTTCCGAAATGTTTGGTATCGGTTTCGTTTTTACGGCTGTTGCTTGATAGTAGGCGTTGAGATATGCCTCTAAAAATTTCTGCACATCAATTCTTTTCACTATGTCGTTTATTGGAAGGTTCTGTTCAAGTCTCTTGGGAATTTCCGTCACTATTTTAGCGTCAACCGTTTTTCGCCCAATTGATGCAAAAGCAGCCTTCACTGCTTCCAAGTACGCTTCTTTTGAATCTACTACTGTACCGTCCAAGTCTAGGAGTATACCTTCAACTTTCAACTTTGTGTTCTTCATGTTCATCCACACTAACGTTGCGCTCCTCATTGCTATCTGTTTCGATAAGTTTTTATTTACGGTTAATTGTCTAAGGTAAATACTCAATAAATCTGTTGAGAGGCTGATGATTAGAAGTGATGGGCGATGGTTAGGAAAGCACGCATACGTCTAACAAGCACAGACTACAAAAAACTAGAAGAAGTCTGCGAGGAACTGAAAGCTATCGCCCAAAAAACAGGAGTCAAAATGACCGGACCGATTCCGTTGCCCACAAAGAGACTGCGGGTTCCTGTTTTGAAGTCGCCATGCGGTGAAGGAACCGCAACGTGGGATAGATGGGAAATGCGCATTCATAAACGCCTTATCGACGTTGATGCTGAAGAGCGTGTTATGAGGCGTATCATGCGGATTCGTGTTCCAGAAGAAGTTCACGTAACCATAGAACTTCTCTAAACGATGCGTAGTAAGTTATCCCTTTAGATCAGCGTAAATTTCATGTTAAGATTTTGCTTCGCGTTTTAAAGAATGTAATTGTAAGAAACTATTGTGAGGATTAGGCTTGCCGTGAAAGCCAAGATCCATATTGTTTTGTTCCATCGAAAAACCTTTAATCCATCCATTATGCCGAATGGGATAAGATTAAACAGAGCTATGATGGCATTGATCCATGCACCGAAAACCGCGATTATCCCGATCGTACTCGACACACCCATGGCCACCGCAGTGAATATCGTTGAAAGCGTGATGTTCGTTAGGGGTCCAGCGAGGGCGGTCTCTCCTGCTTCTTTCCTTGTTATTGTCCCTGCAATCATTACGGCTCCTGGGGATATTATTTTGAAGAATGGGAACGGGAGCATTGAAAGGAGGGTTATGAGCGCTCCGAAGAGGGTTAGTCGGAATTCAGCCCATAGTCCGTAGCGTTGTGCTGATAGTTTGTGAGCGATTTCGTGGAAGAGGAATGAGAATGTGAAGATTATTGCCAGGCTAAGTAGGATTTCCGGTCTCATTAGCACCGATAGACCTAACATCTGTGGAATGAAGGATAGGCCCACCCCCATAACGAGAAGTGCTCCAACCGTTAGGTGTTTGAGTTCTCTTTGGCTGAACCAAAACATTTTGGCTGGAAGTCTCGATGAGTAGGTTATCGTGTGTTCGTATGGTTTTTGTTTTTGAACAACTATTGGTTTTGTTTCTCTTTCTGGCGCGCGTGCTAGCTCTATCCGTGGGCATTCGTGGTTTTCTGGTAGGCGATGCTCAGAACAGAAATGGTCTCCACAATATGGGCATCTAAAAGGTAGGTACACTTCTTTTCCGCATTTTTGGCATTTCATGTCAGCGCGCCTTTTATGATTAGAACGTTAAGTTGTTGTTATATGTTTCTCATAAAACGCGAAAAAGCCATGCATATATTAGGTGCTAAATACTTAAAACCGAGGATGCTAAGCTAAAATTAAGCGTTAAAAGTTTGGTGATGGAGGGAAGGAGCGTTTGAAGGCTTTCAGTTTTGTTCACGCTGCGGATTTGCATTTGGGCTATTCGCAGTACGGCTTAGAAGCTAGACGCGAAGACTTTGATAGGGCCTTTCAAGAATTGGTTGATAAAACGATTGCGTTGAAGCCTGATTTCATGATTATTGCCGGGGATTTGTTCCATCACGCACGTCCATCGAACGTTACCTTAGAAAACACAATTAGAAACTTTAGTCGCTTGCGCGAAGCCGGGGTTCCGGTTTTAACTGTTGACGGGTCGCATGATTCAGCGCCTAATGTTGTTACCGGCACCATTTTGAATCCTTTGGATAGTGCCGGGCTGATTTATCACCTGCCAAGGCATGAGGGAGCTTGCTGGCGGAAGCCGGACTGCTGCTATGTCTATGGCGTACCAAACTTCAGAACCAAGCGCAAAACTGAAGATTTGCTTCCGGCTTTTATGGAACAAAAAAAGCCGACACCAGACCCCACATTGTTCAACATTTTCGTTTTCCACATGGCTTTAGACCTTCCAAGCGTTACGCCCCCATACATGGAGGCTGAGGCTCCGCCTGAGCTTATACCTGAAGGCTTCGACTATTATGCTGCTGGACATGTGCACAAACCCTATAAGGGGAAGTTTAAAACAGGACTGCTAGTCTATAGCGGATGCACTGAAACCGTCAATTATGATGAAGCTAAGATTAAGAAAGGCTTCTACTATGTTAAGGTGGACGAAAGAGGGGCAGTTTCACCAGAGTTTATAGAGCTTGAATCTCCACGCAGATTCGTTGTTTTAGAGCAAGACTTCACGGGTGTGACTCCTTCGAAAATTACGGAGCTAACTGTTCAACTGGTAAAAGGAGCCGATGAGAACGGGGTAACGATAATTCCTGTGTTGAAAGGGGTTTTGCCTGCTGAGGCAAGTCGTGCAGAAGTGGATGTCGGTAAGATTAGGAATGCTGCTGAGAGAGCCTTGCTTGTGCATCCCGTTGTTTTACTGCGTGAAAGTGAGGTTTCAGAGGAAGTTGTTCGTTCGATATTCGAAAGCGAATTTAAGGATTTGAAAACGAAGGCTTTCGAATACTTCTTGCAGATTTTTTCTGAACGTTACAGCCGTGAAGAAGCCGAAAAAATAGCCCGCGTAGCAGTCAGCCTAATTGAACCACTAACCAAAAAGCAGGAAGAAAAAGTGAAACAAACTTTAGAGGAGCTTCTGTGATGAGAATTGAAATCGTTCAACTAGAAAACATCCGCTCTCATGTGAAATCAACCGTGCCCTTCGCAAGAGGCTTCAACTGTCTTGTCGGCGGTTTAGGCTGTGGAAAATCCAGCATTCTATACGCTATAGACTTCGCGTTGTTTGGAGAACCCCTTGGCAGAAGCTACGATTATTTGCTACGTGAAGGCGAAGACAGCGGAAAAGTTACGGTTCAATTTACTCAAGATGGGAAGAGCTACAAAATATCACGTGGGCTAAAAAGGCGTGGAAATGGCATAAGCCAAAACTTTGATGAACTGAAACTTTTCGAAGGCGAAAACCTAATGGCAAGCGTAAAAAGCGACGCGGTAGCCGAGCAACTTAAGGCGATAACG
>DAOUTL010000209.1 GCA_030626685.1 Candidatus Bathyarchaeota archaeon
GCCAGAGCCTACCTAGCCATACTATTAAGCCAAATAAACTTAGACAGCTTCATAAAAGAAGCAGAAGAAGACGCTGTGCTAATCGCTTTAGCAGCACTCTCCTAAGCTGCAAAGCTTTTATCTACAGATAAAAACCATAGTTGGAGTGAAACGCTAATTGGACAAACGTAGAGCTCCTATCGCCGTTTTTCTTGAAAGAAAAGTCAACGAAACATATTCCAGCCTCAGCGAAGAAGACGACTTTAAAAAAGCCATAGATAAAGGATTAGACGCGCTGAAAGAGAACATGTTCGCAGGAGAAATCATAAAGAAGAAGCAGATTCCAAAATATTACATTAAAAAATTTGGTGTAAACAACCTTTACAGGCTGAAGCTTGATAGAACAAGAAGATGCTGCTACACCATCGTTGCAGACCAAGAAGGATTAAAAGTGATTATCCTAGAAGTTTTTCCAGACCACAAATCCTACAACAGAAGGTTCGGCTACAAAAAAAGCTGATGTTTTAGCGAATTTTCACAGATTCTTCTAGGAGCTTCTTCAGTTTCGGGTTATCCGCTGCAACCCACACTATCCTATTCTTATCGAAAACAATCTTGTTTGAAGCCTCTAAATACTTCAGAATCCTCTTAAAAGTTTGATACTGTATTTTCCTCGGTAAAGACCTCCACAACTCCGTTCGACTCGGATGCTCCACAGCATCCTTTATAGCCTTCTCCACCATAAGAATCGTGTCCAGCTTAGGCTCGTGAAGAACCGTGCTCATTTTTGCATCTCACCATAAAGAAATAACGCAAACCATTATATAAACTTATACAATTCACGTCCAGAAACCCCATCACACTCTTTCGCGTGCACCAGAGCCTACTTGGCTATACTGCTTAACTCCATCAACCTAGACAAGCTGGTCAAGCGAGTAGACGAGGCCACAGCCTCAGCGATCTTAGCTGCCATCACATACGCTATATATAACCTTCGAGTTCTGATACGCGCACGCTATTTTCTTGTTTAATCGTGCCCGTCAGTTATCACACACAAATCCTTGTAGAAAAGTTTAAATGAAATGGCTCGTTTGAACAAACCATCTTTTCGATGGGAATCTGAAATTTTGCAGAATATACGCAACTTAATGATAAAGATGAGAAACGAGAACCCAGAAAACTAAATGAAATGTTGTTTATGCTTCCCCCAAAAGAAAACAGGAGGGAAAAACAAAATAAATAATGATGAAAAAGCTGTGATCTCTGGCGCGTTGCCAATCTCAGAAGTTGAACCTGTGAAGGTTCAGTGCTGCCCCGAATGTGGTAGTACAAGACTTATGAGTGATTATGAATGCGCCGAAGTAGTTTGCATGGACTGCGGCTTCGTAATAGCCGCAAAAATAGCTGACAGGGGACCGGAATGGAGGGCTTTTACCAATGAACAAAGGGCAAAACGGACAAGGGTTGGCGCTCCTTTAACCTACACGATTCACGACAAAGGATTGTCAACGATGATTGACTGGCAAGACCGAGATGTTTATGGAAAAAGCTTGCCATATGGACAGAAGGCTCAGATGTACCGTCTTAGAAAATGGCAGCGCCGCATAAGAGTTTCAGACGCAACAGAACGCAACCTCGCCTTTGCACTGTCGGAAATCACAAAGATCGCTAACAACCTAAACCTTCCCAAAA
>DAOUTL010000111.1 GCA_030626685.1 Candidatus Bathyarchaeota archaeon
CCAGCGTCTTGATTCCAACAGTTCTCAAACTGCTAGAGAAAATTCACCCCACCCACATCAAAAGCAAATCACCTTCACCTGAAACAGAGCATGAAGAAGAGCCTAAAGAAACCGTAGAGCCTGAAGTTAAGCCTGAACCATCGCTTCCTGAGCCTCCCGTAAACCAGCTTATAGTTGAAAACCTCGGTGGTCTACTGGTTCCATCCGACACTGTACGCATCGACAGTGAAACACTATCGCGATGGGAAGAGCTTTATGAGGATAGAGAAATCCGGGAAGTTGAAATCGAAACCTTTGACGGAAAAACGACACAATGCAAAGTTAAACCAATCAAAGATTCCGAATATCAGGGAAAAGGAATCGTACGAACGCCTGAGAAGATACAGCTTGCCCTTGAAATTAAGAAAGGTGAACTCGTAAGGGTTAAACCCGTAGTTGATTAATGGAGTTATGCGTCATGGTCAAAAAAAGAAACGTTCAAGAGGTTGTAGACGTGGCTGAACCCGTGGCTGTTGAGGAGACGATGCCAGTGAGCGATTTACGGGCAAGCCTCGAAGAAATCAAGACGTACAAGGGGGTTATAGGCTACATCCTGAGAACCTCAGCTTCTGCGGCGATAGACATCAAAGACCCAACCAAAATAATTGACTACGCCGTTCTTTCATCTTCAGTGCTCGACGCAAGCGAAGAGTTTTCAGGGCTTTTCAAGTTAGGCGAAGTCGAGGACATCGTTGTTGAAGGCAAAGATGTTAAAGTGATTTCTTTAACCATTGGTGAAAGTAAAATAAGCATTTTCATAGAGAAAGATGTCGACTGCGAGAAGATTTTAAGAAAACTGCGTTCGCCTTAAGGAGAAATCAACTAAAAATTTTCTTTATTTTAAGTCGGAAGGGCAAAGTATAGTGTGAAAGACCTTTTTACTGGAGTTTATAGCTGCTAGCTAATGGTTTTTCTGTTACCACCCACAACAAGGAACTTTTCAGCGGATACAAAGCTTCACGTTGTAGCGTCCTCAGAAATCATAGCCGCTCACCCTTAGTAACTTAATTTTAGAGACTGTTGGCTGGTTTTGGACGTATACTTTCTCTGTTATAGATTTGCTATTGTTGAATTATTACACCCATAATTGTTGCGAAGGTTACGCTTGTTAGCATGCCTATAAGATAGTATTCAGCGTAGAGTCTTTCTTTCGGCTGTTTCGAAATTTAGGACAGATTTGGCGGTGATGATTCTGGAAAACTTCTCTACACAAAAACATGTCCGATTCCTGTTCGCCAACTTAATTGTCAAGTAAAGTCTTTATCGAAGTCTCTAATACACATAAACGGAGAACAGCGTTAAATGACGCAGCAAATCAATTGGCTAAGCATTCTTGTTCAATGCAAAAAAAGCATACAAGAACAAATCAGACCTCTCTTAAAAACGCTAAGCCAACCGCAGCCAAACCTGGGTATAGGAGCGGGCGGCGACCCTATAAAACAGGTAGACCTTGCAGCAGAAAATGCCATAATAAACATCATAAAAAAGCATAAAATCTCATTCACGCTCATAAGCGAGGAGTCGGGCATAAAAGAATACGGCGAAACTCCACATGAGCATTTTGTAACGGCAGACCCGATAGACGGCACAACAAACCTCATTAGAGGCATACCCTTCTACGCAACATCAATCGCAGTATCCACAAAACCAACCTTAAACGCCATACACACAGCCCTAGTGGCAGACCTAACTCACGGCGTAACTTACACAGCGCAAAAGGGAGAAGGTGCCTGCCGAAACAACCAAAAAATAACTCCTTCAAAAACGACATCTCTAAAGGAAGCAGTGATAGGTATAGACCTGAACACGTACAAAATCCCACAGATAGCTCCACAGCTAACAGGTCTAATCCAAGAAACAAAACACATACGCCATCTTGGAGCAAACGCTCTGGAACTTTGTTACGTGGCAGACGGCACAACAGACGCCTTCATAGACATCCGTGGAAAACTACGCACAACAGACATGGCAGCTGCATGGCTAATAGTAAACGAGGCAGGCGCAAAAATAACAACACCAGAAGGAAAACCGCTAAACATTAAGCTTGATCCAAAACAAAAAGTAGCGTTCATAGCAGCCGCAAACAAAAAGATCTACAAAACAATACTTAACCTAATAAAACCTGAAAAGGAAACAAAATGATAACACCGTTAACACCGCATCCCGCCGCGCTAATAAAAACGCAAAAAACAAGAACGTTAGTGATAGCCGACTTACATATAGGATGGGAGATAGCTCTCTTACAAAGAGGAATACATGTCCCAACCCAAATGCCAAGGCTCTTACAAAGGCTGAAAAGCCTCATAGAGACATACAAACCAGAAAAACTACTGGTTCTGGGCGACGTAAAGCACACAGTTGCAACTGCAGAAATAGGCGAATGGCAAGACGTACCTGACTTCTTTAACGAACTAAAAAAGCAAATACGAGAAATACACGTAATCCGCGGCAACCACGATGGAAACCTCGAACCGTTGCTACCGGAAAACATAAAAATACTGTCCACAACCGGCGTAACACTTGGCGAAGTCGGCTTTTTCCATGGACACCGATGGCCATCACCAACTCTTCTAAGATGTAAAACATTGATAATGGGGCATGTGCATCCCGTTGTAGCCTTCCGTGACCCAGCGGGGTTCAGAATAACAAGGCAAGTTTGGGTGAAAGCAAAATGCAACAGAACTCAACTCGCTAAAACTTTGCTGCAAAAACATAAGATAAAAATCGATAAAAATCCTGAAGAAACCTTATGGAAATATTACAAAATTAAGCCGAAAACCTCACAGCTTTTCATAATGCCTTCCTTCAACGACTTTCTGGGAGGAAAACCGCTAAACGAGAGAAAATCCGGCGGAAACGCGAAAACTAAAAGGATTGTGGGGCCCATTCTCCGCTCAGAAGCCGTAGACATGGAAAACGCAGAAACTTATCTTCTAGACGGAACCTTCCTTGGAACCCTAAATCAACTTCGAACCCTAAGCTAACAAATTATAAGGCCAGCATAAAATTTATAGACAACGCCGTCCTTAACTCACAAGGTGAAAAGATGTCAGAAGATTACCCCGAATGGTTTAGAAGGAGACGCTACCCGTTCTTTAGAGGCTTGTTCTTCGAAGATATAGACAGAATGTTCCGTGAAATGGAAAAAATGATGGAAGAGGAATTCAAAACATTCACTTCACGGGTTCCAAAAGACTATGTCAAAGAACGCAAACTCCCAGACGGCACAACCGTGCGCGAATTGGGTCCCTTCGTATATGGCTACAGCGTAAAAATAGGTCCCGATGGAAAACCCAAGATACGTGAGTTCGGAAACGTTAAGCCGAGCCGTTTTGGACCACGAGTGAAAGAAGAGCGTGAACCGCTTGTGGACATAATCGAAACGGACGGAGAGATTCACATTGTGGCAGAACTACCCGGCGTAGAGAAAAACGACATAAAACTGCATGGAACAGAGGACACACTAACAGTATCAGTTGACACTCCACAACGCAAATACTACAAAGAAATTACGTTACCAGCAAAAGTGAAGGTGAAAGAGACAAAAACGCAGTATAAAAACGGTGTTTTAGAAGTTACACTACCAAAAATCAAAGAGGAAAAGAAACCAAAGGGCGAACCAATAGGCATAGACTAATATACGTCATCCTTTTCAGTTCAGTCTACTCTCCACGAAGAGCCTGTGCATGCATGGACGAAAACTCAGAAATCGCCACACTAAACGCTATATGCAGAGAGGCAAAAGCCGAAGGCAAGTTAACAGGTAAAAACCTTACGAGACTGTACGAAATTTTCGGTCAACGGTTCACAAAGGCTTTCGAAGCCCTAAAAGAAAATCGTGTAAAAAAATATGTTTTTAAGCCAAGCGGTAGAATCGTCTGGATTGTCGTTGGAAAAGAACGGGATTACCTCATAATACCTGAAGCCGAATTCTGCTCATGTGACGACTTTTACTTTCGAGTCCTAGACAAGGAAGTGCATTTATGCTATCACCTCATCGCACAAAAAATAGCCAACATCTTAGAATGGTATGAAACCCTAAAAGAACACGACGAACTCTACGAATCCTTAACGAGAGAGTGGAAAAAACCTACCCCTTAAATATTTAAACTCTAAAATAAAGGGGTAAAGGAGTAGTGTTCAATGGACATAGGAGCATACTTCGAAACTCTCAAATACATCCTCATGACCGCCACGTTCGTCACGTTGGTTTTAATATTCCTATACATGATCTACGGTAAAGAGGAAAAGACAAGCTGAAAAGAGCCTAAACGTTCGCCTTTTTCATTTCTCTACGTAATATCAGAAACATTATGATGCCTAAAACTCCAAGAATTATAGCAAATAAAACCATCCACGATGCTTCAGGCCCAGCACCCACAACAATGGGGAAAAACGGTATTATCCATATAAGGGCGCCAAAATTTACTGAGTCACCGGAAAGCACCGCAGCAACCATCAAAATTATGATGCCCACAAAAATTATGAAAAAACCTATGATAAATAATATCAAGAATTTTCTGAATATGCTTGTCTCATCATTTGCACAATTTGCAATTTTTCCGTAGATTCTCGTCATTAACGTTCTCTCCTTACCTGAACACCAAGTAAAATAATACCGTTACTACTGCAAGAAGTATTACAAGTATTATCGAGAGCAGCAAAACCGTTTTAACCGATTCTTTATCTGTTCCAAAAATTATTGGAAA
>DAOUTL010000035.1 GCA_030626685.1 Candidatus Bathyarchaeota archaeon
TAGAGAATTTTTCCAGAAACCTTTAAATTTGGATTTTACATATTTACATATTGCGAAAAAGGAGAAAGGAGAAAAGAAAAATGAACAAAAAGACTTTATCTGCAACCTTGGCAATTATCACAGCTCTGCTGATGATGACAGCTTTTCCGTTTCCAGCAAGTGCACAAGTAAGAGGACCCAGAACCGATGACCTTATTATAAGATGCTACTCAGACGTAGAAGGTGCTTATGCGGCTTTGAAGTCAGGCGAAATTGACATTGTTGGTTATGAAATAACGAAGGAACTGTTTGTGGATGCAATAGAGGACCCACACATTCAGGTAGCTCCAGTTGCTGACATGGGAATGTACGAGTTTGACATACAAAACAACTGGACAATTAAAGATTTTCCAGAATGGCGGTCGCCTACAAGCTATTGGAAGATGAGGGCTGCTATGGCTTGGCTAACAGACAAGGACGTCATCGTACGCGACTGCTGCGGAGGATTCGCTGAGAGAATCGACCAGCCAATTGCAGCTCCGACGAAGGGCTGGATGAACGAGTCCTACATGAAACCATACTACCCGTATGAATACGACCCGTTAAGCGCAAAAGGCGTTTTGGACACAATGTTTCCCGAAGGCACGACGGATAATACATATTATGACCCAACGTTTCCAGGATCAGTCCCGAAGATAAGAACTTATCCGGCGGGTCACGAGAAGGCTGGTGAAGACTTAGATCCGTTAATAATTTGTATCAGGAAGGACGACAGGAGAAGGCTCTGCGCAGGCCGTATGCTGTATGAAAACTTGAGAAAGCACGGAGTTCCATGCAACCCGATAGAGGCAGACATGTCCGGTTTGTATGACAGGGTCATGGGAGACATGAACTATCACGTATACACAGGCGGATGGAGCCTTGGAAGATTCCCCGCATTAACCATCTACTTCCTGTACCACAGCTTGTGGTGCTTCCCCTATGGACCAAACTATGTGACAGGCTTCAACGCAACAGGCGATCCTAATTATCCTGACCTTGACGCATTACTAGAGACTGCTTATTACTGTCCGTCATACGAGGCGGCTGTTACCGCCACCAAGAACGCTTTAGGCTTATTCACAGAGTACTGCATAACCGTTCCATTATGGAGCGCCCGGTCCTTCTGGGCTTTCAACGACAAAGTGCTTGGCGTGGTTAACATGGAAGGATATGGACCTGAAAACGGCTACACATTTATGAACGCCTACAAAACCGATGGCACCCCGCTCGTGTACGGCTTGAAGAGCGCCCCAATCGCACAGAACATCATCTATTCAAGCTGGTTCTATGACCGACAAAGCCTGGACAGATATAACATGTATGGAGGCGTGGATGTGCCTCCATACAACTTAGCGGTAGACCAAGCTGGTTGGATCCAGGACTGGACAGAAGCAACAATTACCACATGGGTGGATCCTGAAACCGGCGAGACTAAGTCGAAGGTGACGATTTGGCTTAGGACCGACAACCATTGGGTGGAGCCTAAAACAGGCAATAAAGGACCTGTTGTTGACGCTAATGACTGGCTTTTCAGCGCCTTCGTACAGTTCGCATTCGACGATTGCTGGCTCGCAAGCGAATACTATCCTGACTGTCACCACTTCAAGCTCTTCGACTATAAAGAGGTTGAAGGCGAAGTGCGCCCGTTCGGAATTGAGATTTACTACGACGATTACAGCTACTGGTTCACCTACAGTGCTAGTGGAGCAATCATACCCAGGCACAGGTGGCTTGTTTCACCGATTACAAAGGGCTTGCTCACTGAATCTTTCACTGAGGGAGTAGATGTTGATACTCCAGGTGTGGTTCCACTGACCGAGGAAATACTTTGGATTGAAGAGGTAAGGGCAGGCGGTGTTCCGCTGGAGATGTTTGTTGATTACAACTGGGTCAAGGGCACACGTCTCCCTGAAGAGGAGATCAGGGGTGAACTTGTAATAACTAAGCCTGACATTCCGGATGGTACAGTGATCGAAGTGGATTATTGGGCTGCTGGCGATGCGAAGGGTTACTGGCCTGGTGCCTTGGATCCGCTTGACGGAGACGCAAACGGTGACGGTAAGCCTGACTACATCGCTGAAGGCTGTGGAATGTACTACCTGTACAGCTACGACAAGGTGGGAGGAGTCATCCACCTTAAACGGAACCCATACTTCTACATGGAAACTCCACCGCTAGGCGAGATAGACTTCGCCTGGAAGTGGGGTTCAAGAGACGCGAGCAGACCAGCACCAGACGTTCCAGAAGGCCCACGCACAGGCTACTACAAGATAGACATTTACGACGTTGTTGCTGCTTGCACTGCCTACGGAAGCTCAGGAAACGAAATACCAAGCGAGAACTGGTTCCCAGGAGCAGACCTTGTTGAGCCATGCTGCAAAGTCGACATCTACGACATAGTCAAGACATGCGGCTATTACGGAACGGAATACGGCCATACACCAATAGATCCATAAAAGTAAGAACTAAAAAATCTCAGTCTCCCTTTTTTTATTGTAAACGTAGTTAAAGCTTAAATATAGAATTTAAGTCTGTAAGTACAGTTGGTGTTTGTTAATGGGTTTAAGGGCATATATTGCTAAAAGAATCGTATATATGATAATACTCATATTTCTTGTTGCCTCTTTTAATTTCGTTATTTTTAATATGATGCCTGGAACAACCTTGGCGAAATATGTAGCTAATGTAAAGGGCAAAATGACTCCAGAACGTCTTGAAAAGCTAAAGCAGCAATTCGGTTTTGACAAACCCTTACATGAAAGGTACCTCATGTATGTCCGAAACATGCTCACCTGGAATTTCGGTGAAAGCTATGAGGCAAGGAGGACAGTAGAGGAGGAAATAACAGAGAGGTTACCCATCACCTTAGTCTTAATGGGAATCTCGGAAATAGCTGCCATGATAATCGGGATCCTGTTAGGCGTAATAGTTGCACACAAAAGAGGAAGCACCCTCGACACAGCCTTAGTGACAGTATCACTGTCAACATACTCCATCCCCATATTTTGGATAGGATGGTTAATGATATCCTTTTTCTCCATCCGCTTAGGCTGGTTTCCAGTTGGAAAAATCACGCCAGCATGGTGGGCTACAAACCCGCCAGCCAACATCTTCGAAGACATCGGCGGACGCCTATACTGTTTATTCTTACCAGCAACCACACTTTTCATTTTCCTTGTCGGCGGATGGATTCTCTTAACTAGAGCGGTTATGCTAGAATGCATCACTGAAGATTACGTCCTTACAGCTAAGGCGAAGGGACTGCCGGACAGAACAGTCCTATATAAACACGTTTTAAAAAACGCGTCACTGCCATTGGTCACCAGCATAGCATTAACCTTCGGCTTCCTCATAGGCGGAGCCATAATAACCGAAACAGTGTATTCAATCGAAGGCATGGGAAGACTTGTCTGGAGAGCTATACTAACGACAGATGTACCGATTATGCAAGCATTTTTCTATATTTCAGCACTTTTAGTAATCTTAGCAAACTTTGTAGCGGATCTAATCTATGGAGTTATAGATCCAAGAATAAAATACGGGTGAGAACATGGCAAAACGCAAAGACAAAGTTTCGTTTACGATAAGCAGATTCAAAGGATTCTGGGATCAATATAAAGAAAGCAAACGAGGTCTAATTGGAATAACGATAATTCTACTTTTTGGAGTAATAGCTATAATCGGTCCATCAATAACCCCCTACGATCCGATACGTCCAAGGATGTCAGGATATTATCCAGGCCAACAGCCCGCGCTGGCGGAACAACTTTGTGTCCCAGTGTGGTATAAGAATCTACCTGGAGGGCAAAACATATCGGAAAACCTAAAAGTCGTGCCGGATCACGAATTCACCTCAAAAGAAAAATTTGAGGAGGAATGGAGCTGCATGTATGCTCCATCCCAATACAATATTACCGTACGACACAGTGAGACAGGAGGAAACCATGACAACGACGGATGCATTGAAATATCATATAAAAGGAAAAGCGACGAACCTGCTCCCTCAAATGTTAGTATCATCCTAACCAAAGAGTTTGAATACCCATTCCATGCACCCCCTAAGTCGATTTGGATGCACTTGTCTTGCTTCATCGACAACAAGACCACCCTACCAAAATTTCCTTTTGCAATGAACATTCGGCTTCGCCGAGGGAACGAAGTATTTCCTGTAATGAGCTGGCATGAGATTACAAGCGACATGATTGCGTCGAGGTGGTGGCATGATAAAGGTAAAACAGCAGGCCCTGTTGGAGACATAGAGGAAAAAATCTTTACAAAAGCCGGAAACTATACTTACGAATTTGAGCTAATAATATTAGACGGGGAAGGAGAGGAAAAAGACCTAACAATATACCTTGACAACGTTGACATGATACTGTACGGCAACGCATTCGGCCTTCTCGGGACGGATAACGAAGAAAGAACGCCGAGGGACTTGTTCACAAGGCTTGTACATGGAACAAGAGTCTCCTTCATCATCGGGTTGCTTACAGCGTTTTTCTCCATATTGATCGGGCTGACAGTAGGATTGGTTTCAGGATACTGCGGTGGCGCTGTTGACGAAATATTGATGAGATTTGCAGACTTCATGCTAGTCTTGCCAAGCTTGCCTTTGCTAATAGTCTTAGTCATGGTGCTTGGAGCCTCAATCTGGAACATAATAGCCGTATTAATATTTATGGGATGGATGGGTTTCTCACGAAGCGTGAGATCTATGGTGCTAAGCTTGCGTGAAAGACCATTTGTTGAAGCCGCCAAAGCCTCTGGAGGCGACACATTCTACATTATACGCCGACATATTCTTCCAAACGTGTTCGCCCTAGTATACGTATCGTTAGCAACAGCGGTTCCAGGCGCCATACTTTCTGAAGCTTCCCTCGCTTGGCTTGGACTCGGCGACATCAACGTAGCGTCTTGGGGAATGATGCTTTACGATTTCCAACAAACTCAGACCGCGCTTGTAAGAGGCATCGGTGAATATTGGTTCTGGGTTTTACCCCCCGGCATAGCAATTGCACTGATGGCAATGGCGTTCATCTTAATGGGATTCTCCCTAGACGAAATATTAAACCCGAAACTTAGGAAAAGACGTTAAGCCTCTGACAATACTATTCGCGGTCACGCCCAGTTGAACGTTCAAGGAAATCAATTTTCTCCTCTAAGCAAACCCAAAAATTCCTTTCCAACTTTTCTAAAGCTTCCTGTGACTTCAGACCTCGTAAAAGAAAACTCCCACCACCAAGGAACGTTGTGACTCTACCAAACCTTATAAAGGAACGGGAACGAGAACCAGCATCAAACCTCACTACAAAATCATTAGGACCGCCGGAAACGAGCACAGTGACATTCTCAATAATGTCACGGTCACATCTCGTTCTGACAATGATTTTATAGCCTCCTTTTTCTTCTATCCTAACTGTTTCAAAGCCTTTCTCAACAAAAAACTGTTCTATACATCTGCATAGTGCTGGTAAGCGGACATTCCTCCCTACATAACGTGATTCCATGAAGTCACCTTTCGCAATCAAAATTTCCTACCTAACCCTTCTTTTAAGCATTTCGAAAAATGAATAAAAAGCAAACTAGAAAAGGAACACTCAAAGCTTATATAAAAGGACAGTTCTGTAGTTATTCGAACCGGAAAATCGAAGAACAAAATAAAGAAACAAAAAGATGATGACCATGCCATTATTAGATGTTCAAAATCTAACTACTTATTACTTCACTCGCAGAGGCGCAGTAAAGGCTGCTGAAGGAGTTAGTTTTGGTCTAGAAAAAGGTGAATCTTTAGGGTTAGCCGGAGAATCAGGATGCGGTAAAACCACCATTGCTCTCTCTTTACTTAAAATTCTGCCACAAGGAGGACGAATAGTTAACGGAAAAGTCATTTTTAAAGGTGTTAACATCGTCGACCTTGACGAAACCGAAATGAGAGAAAAAATCAGATGGAAGGGAATATCAATAGTGTTTCAAGGGGCCATGAACGCTTTAAACCCTGTTTTTAAGATAGGCGATCAAATCGTTGAGGCTATCAAAATTCACGAACCCAAAGTAACCAAAAGAGAAGCCAAGGAAAGGGGGAAAAAGCTTATGGAAATGGTAGGAATTGAACCCTCAAGAATAGACAATTATCCTCATGAATTTAGTGGAGGGATGAGACAACGCGCATTGATAGCCATGTCTTTAGCATGTAATCCGGAAATGCTAATCGCCGATGAACCAGGAACGGCCCTCGATGTCATTGTGCAAGCACAAGTATTAAGATTAATGAGAGAATTGAAAGACAGGCTAAACCTGTCACTAATTATGATTACTCATGACCTCTCCATGATCGCAGAGGTATGCAAAAAAATTGCCATAATGTACGCTGGCTACTTACTTGAATATGGAGACATAGTGACTATATTCAAAAAGCCTCTACACCCCTACACACAAGACCTAATACAATCCTTCCCAAGCATCAAAGCCGCCAAGCAGGAAATGATTTCGATTCCGGGCACTCCACCAGACCTTTTAAATCCACCGCCGGGATGCAGATTCCACCCGAGATGCAAATACGCTATGAACATATGCAAGAAAAAAGTTCCGGAGATGAAGAAAATAGCTGGAGACCATTTTGTAGCATGCCATTTAGTTAAAGGATAACATAGGAGAGATAAAATTGGAAGATATAGTGATAAAAGCTGAAAATTTGAAAAAATGGTTTCCCGTTAAAGCGGGTTTTCTCTCAAGTCTTCTTTCGAAAAGACAACTCTTCGTACGTGCAGTAGACGACGTTAGTTTTCAAATAAAGAAAAAAGAAATTTTCGGTTTGGCGGGAGAAAGCGGCAGTGGGAAAACCACGACTGGAAGACTTTTAGTTAGGTTAATTGAGCCAACAAGCGGAAAAGTATACTTTAAAGGTAAAGAAATCACAAGCCTAAAAGAAGATGAAATGAAACTATTACGCCGTCATATGCAAATTATCTTTCAAGACCCATATGAATCGCTGAATCCAAGGATAACCGTAGGTGATATAGTGGCCGAACCTGTAAGGCTTCTAAAAGGGGCGACCCCAGCCGAAGTGAACGAAGTAGTGAGACAGACGTTAGAGGATGTTGAATTAACACCTCCTGAAGAATTCATCCTAAGATATCCCCACGAACTAAGCGGAGGCCAAAGGCAAAGAGTGGCCGTAGCAAGAGCGTTTGCAGTGAACCCTGAATTCATAGTAGCAGACGAACCTGTTTCAATGCTGGATGTTTCCATCAGAGCAGAAATTCTCAAACTTATGATTTCACTTGTACAAAAATACGAAGCCTCATTTCTCTACATAACTCATGACCTAGCACTTTCAAGACACATGTGCGACAGACTCGCCATCATGTACTTAGGCAAAATCGTCGAGATGAGCGACACCGAAAAAATCGTTTACGAACCACTTCATCCCTACACAAAAGCTTTGATTGAAGCTGTACCAGAACCCGACCCAACAGCCAAACGTATTGAGACAGTCATCAAAGGCGAAATTCCAAGTCCAATCAATCCCCCCCCTGGATGCAGATTCCATACCCGTTGTCCGGCATACATCGGGGATATATGCCGCAAAAAAGAGCCCCCGTTAATGAATATAGGTAAAAACCATTACGTAGCGTGCCATCTTTACGGCAAAGAAAAATGACAAAAAATTGGTAAGCTCAAGCAACGTAAAGCTTTCATGTCTCAGATAGCTGAGTAAGCAGAAACAACAACTCAGCAACAAATCGCATAGCGCGTTTCAATCAAAGTTTCTTTTCCCTCCTCCGTCGTTTCCGTTTTAAACTCCTCCTAGACCATATCGATAGGGAAATGCCAACAACAATCAGCACTATTCCCACAGGCAGAAAACTGCGATACGGATACTCCTTCTCCACAACTAGTTTAAGAAGCTCAAGCTTAGGAGGCCCTTGAGGGTAATACAGGCTTGCCAGCGGGTTAGCCTCAGGGTCAATGCACGCTGTGTAATTGCCAGAGCATTGAGTAAGTCCCCCAACTCCTGTTGGAGGTTCACTCACGATTAGACCACCATCATACGATGAAACGTTAATATGATCGAACACTCCATTTTTGAAACTGACCACAAATCGGGTTTTACCACCATTTGGGTCAAAAATATCAACTACAACTACTTGCCACCCGTCCGGAACCATATCCTTTTTGGGAGCGGTAAACCATACAAGTAGTTCATTTCTCTCATCAAAATATCCCGATGTCTCCCATCCATTTTGAATCCCTACCGGAATCTCGCCGGGATTTTCTTTCGAAGAATTAGATGCTGAACAGATGAGGACCCCAACGAACAAGATGATGATCCCGAAAGCTAATGAAGCTTTTCCCATGAAACCACCTTTTCCATTACAAATTGAAAGCTAACATCACTTTTATAAACCTATTTAAATTCAGTCATCTTCAAGCTCTAATCATAAGAGTTTTCATACACTCGAACCGGGCTTAACGTTATTTCAGCGCATATGCTCATAAAATGGTTGAAAAAGCTAAAAAAGACTTAAAGAATAGGAGACAATAAGGTAAAAAGAATAGGCTATCAGAATTAAACCGCTGACTCCGCGAATTTTCGACTTGTGTCTATAGGTGCTCCTAGCCAGCTTGGATATAGAACCAGCGAGAATTCCAATTCCAATAAACGGGATTATGACTCCTAAACAAAATACAAGAAGGATTAGAGGCAGATATTCAGGGAGCAGCCAAGGTAACATGGAGCAAAAAATAGGTGCGATGCAAGGGTCGAGAAAATAAAAAAGAAAACCAAGTAGAACAAGCCCCGTATATGTAGACACATATTTTCTAGATAGTTTCTTAACCAAAGGTTTCGTCTCAAATTTAATGTTTAAAAATCTTAACACATTAAACCCCAACAAATCAAGTCCAAAAAATATTGCAAAAATGCACACAATCAACATTAAAACACTGTAAAACCCTGCCAGAGAAAGGAATATCAATCCAACAGTTAATCCAAGAAGCATAGCCGCAAAAACAAAGCCCATGCCAAAAGCCATAACCTGCAACACACCCTCCCTGAATCGCGTTGTTTCTCCAATTGTGTAACTTAGTATAAAAGACAAAAGCGCAATCAAGCATGGAGAGAAAGTCTCAAAAAAACCGAATGAAAAGGCAAGCGCAAGATCAGTGATTAAAGACGATTGCAAGGGAGACGGAGGCGGAGTTTTTTCTAAATACGAATCAATAACTTCTCTTATGTATGTTTCATTCCTCCATGAAATTACGATTTCCTCATTCACAACTAAAGAATTAGGTGGAATCTTCGTATACAGACCTCCCTTTTTCAGCCTATCTTCAGAAGCATACTCTATCCATTTAACTAAGACTCGGTCTTCATAATCACTTTGAATTTTATTCATAGTTTCGTTCATGCGTAAAAAATCATCATAACCAGAACAATGTGAACATAGAGATGGATCAAAGTAAAAGAATTCAACAATAACCTGCTCAGTTGAATAAACTATTCCAAAAAATAACAGAAATAGGACAAAACCGAACAAAACATAAGTCATGTTCAATGTTACCATTTTCACCCTCATAAAATCAATGTTTCTTATTCATATAAACGATATGGAATAATATTCTATCTTGTACCGTCCTTTCTGACTTAAACAGATAAAACATTGCTATATGCTTAAGGATAAGTATCCTAAAAAAAGTAGCATCCACCATGAAATGAGCCTCTAACACTCATACAAATATAGTTAACAACCCTACGGATGATTTGCTTCCTAGTTCGTGTATGCATAGAATGCAGGCGACCAGCTAAATACAAAACCCAAACCTATGACATACATTTTCTCAAGACCAGCCAGGGAGCTTCACTATTCAGCGATCTTTTTAAGTGCCCCTTATACATTTCAATGATTTCTTCCACTGTTGTTGCATCTTCAGCTGATTTGGCAAGCCTATAATTTCCTGTGAAGCGTGGAAAGCCTATTGCCCGCCTAGTCGGCAGATAACAAATTTAAATAAACATCAGTATCTTAAACTTTATCAAACAGCGAGGATCGCTAATGCTGAAGTTTCACTTAGACATATTAAAGGAGTTCGAACCGGTTGGCAGAAAAGCAAAGATCATACTTTTCGGCTCTCTGGCCAGAGGCGATTATAGACTGGATTCTGACATCGATTTAGCGATCATAACAAGAGATGAGAGTTTAATGAAGTTATCCACGTCTATCGCTGATAGAATACTTGTAGAATATGGAAAGCTCGTGTCGCTTAAGTTCATAGATGAGAAAGACTTTGATAGTGAAAAGACTCCACTTAAAGACGAGATTAAAAGGGGGATGGTGATA
>DAOUTL010000017.1 GCA_030626685.1 Candidatus Bathyarchaeota archaeon
AACAAGACAACCACAAACCCTCGCCCAAAAACGCCAAAAACACGCTCAAAAACCAATTATTTAATTCCCCCATGCGTGCATCCAAAAATCATTGATTTTGGCAAGAAACAATGTAACACTTGCCTAAGATGTTCGCGAATGTTTCTCTTTAATTCTCTTCTCCGCGAGTGCCACTGCTTCTTCAAGAATCTTCTGTGCATCTTCTTCCGTTGTTTTCATCTGGATGAAAGCTTCAAGGAGGATGTTTGCAATTTCGGGAGGCAAAGGTTCTTTCAAGCTAATGTAAACTTCGGGCGGTTCAAGTTTGCTGTGAACAACGTAGTGAATATCACTCTTTATCACCATTCGCTTTATGACTTTTTTCATATTTTCTGAAGAGTAGTTGAACTTCTTTATGCCGTAGTTGATCATGTCGCTTTCTTTTGTGTTTCCATATTCGTATAGGTATGAAATAATCGCCTTTTCTACTTCCATGTACTTCCCTCAGAGAACACTTCCTGTTCACAGTCCTTGTCTATACTATTAACGCGCGCCAGTCTACTTTACAAATTTCCGCGGGTTCCTTTTAAATTTCTTCTTGCATTTCACACTACAGAAATAATATGTCTCTCCTTCGTAACTGATCTTGAATTTAGATGTTTTTTCGTCCAGAACCACGCCGCAAACAGGATCCCTAGGCATTATCTCATCCTTCACTCCACAGTTATGAATGTATAGATGTGCTGTCTGCTTATTATGATTAATGGTTCTAGAAATTTTCCAGTTTTGTGCGTGCGTATAAAGCTACCGTGTGTGGATTAAAAAGTGGAAACAATTAACAAAGCATAAGTTGTACGCGGTAAGGTTATGATGTGTGAGAAAGTTGCCTCGAACCTACGTTTGCCGAAGGTGCGGAAGGACATATTCTCGTAAAGAGTATGAACAGAGTCGGTTTTGTCGTAGCTGTGGAACATACTTGATGTCGGAGAGCATGGTTTCTAAGCTCTCCAAGAGAGTCGGCGAGGCGGTGAAAGGAAGGGTGAGAAGCAAAGTTTCGGATGAGAAATGGCTTCCTGAAGGCTACGAAGTACGGAAGGGACAGATGGGGTTTATCGAGGAAGCGTCTAAGGCCATTAAAAACAATGAGGTTTTTCTGGGAAGCGCTCCCTGTGGTATAGGTAAGTCTCTGGCCTCCCTGCTGGCTGTTCTACCCCAGCTTGGAGCGAACAAACTCTTGATTTGTTTTAGAACCAGAAGCCAACTTAACATTTATCTTAAAGAGCTGAAGGCGCTGGGACGTAATCCCTCAGCCGTATCCTTTTTCAGCAAACAGGACATGTGTCCACTGCGCATAAAAGGCAACTTCTCCTACTTTGACTTTCTCGAGGAGTGCCGGAGGCTGAAGGATAACTGTGAGTCATCTAATAAGCCCTATTGTAAATTTTATTGGAACATAAACAGAAAGAAAAAGGAAGCTGAAGAACTGGCTCTGGACTGCACCCGAAAAGTTCTTGCTCCGAGGGAGGCGGTTAGGCGGATGTCTAAACATGGGTTCTGCGCTTATGAAGCCTTAAAAAGGGTTCTCGACCGGGTCGACATTTTCCTTGGAACCTACCACTATGTCTTCAACCCTCAAGTTAGGGATGCATTGCTGAAGAGTTTCGGAGTGGACCTATCTAACGTCTACCTCATTGTGGACGAGGCACACAATCTTCCAGCCTTTTCCAGGGAGCTGCTTTCTGACCGACTGACACAAAACACAGTGGAGGGGGCTCTCAAAGAAACTGAAATGTTTGAGCATGAGGCTCTGCCGTCAGTTCGAGAGTGCTTGAACGTGTTAAACGAAGAAGTTTTTCAACGCGCTCAAGAGATCTTAGAAAGGGAAGGGCTTAAGCCGCTTAACCCCCAAGAAGTTAGCGATCTGTTTCTTGACCAAGGTGGAGTGTCCGGTTCAGAAGCAGCAGAAATCCTTCATGAATACGGAGAACATGTGAGAGAGACGCGACGCGAGCTGGGATACGAGAAGATTTTCAGCTACAACCATCGAGTGGGCGAGTTTATGATGAACTTCTTCGAAAAGGTTGGAACGAAGTATATCCATCTGATTGAGAGGGAATGGAGGGACAGAACCCTTTTGGAGGTCAGGAGCTTCGATGGGAGGGAAATAACAGATCCGGTTTTGAGGCAGGCGCGGGGAAGCATCCTGATGAGTGGCTTCCTATCTCCTCCAAAAGTCTACAGAGACTTAATGCTTTATGACCAGAGCGGCGTCTATCTCAAAGAGTTTGATTCTCCCTTCCCGCCTGAGAACAGGCTGATTTTGGCTGCAGATGATGTGTCGTCAAGGTTTGAAAAGAGGACTAACAAAATGCTTGAGAAGTGGAAAGACTACGTTGAAGCCATATCTGAGGTGAATGAAGGCAACATGGCCGTCTTCTTCACAAGTTACGAACTGATGCACACCGTTCTACCGCTGATCAAAACCGACAGAAAAGAAATCGTAGAACGACGTAAGACTAAGAGAGGCGATGTGATGGAGCAGTTAACCAGGTCAGCCGACAACGTATTGTTTGGGGTTATGGGCGGGAAGTTCAGCGAGGGAATAGACTATCCAGGTAACCTCTTAACATGCGTGGTAACTGTGGGCTTACCCTATGCAACTTGGAGCGTGCACCAAAAAGCCTTGATAAGTTACTTCAATCACCAATTTCCAGGAAAGGGCAGGACGTACGCTTACTTAACTCCTGCAATACTTCGCTTAATTCAGACTTGTGGGCGCGTCCACCGATCAGCTAATGATAAGGGATGTATAGTAATCTTGGATGAACGCGTCACGCGCCCAAGCATCAAACAGCAACTCCCAAGCTACTACCAGAAGGAAATGAAAATTGTAGGAAGCCCAATTAGCTGCGCTGAACAAATAAAAAAGTTTTGGGAAGAACAGCACAGAAAATTGTGATGATGCGTAAAACAGAAAATTTATGAGAAAACTCGCGCGAGTTTTCTAAAAGATCTGCACTAAAAGGACTTACGCATTTTTAGGCAGTTTTCTGTTTTTACCTCTCCGGTGTCGACGACCTTAACAACCTCGATTTCTTCCTTAGGCATTGGTTATGGCGTCTTTACCTGATTATTTATGGAGTTGTTTATTGTCAAAAGCTGTATAAGGTCGTTTTGTAGAAGGTCTGTCCAGCCTTGTTCAATGTGGAATGAAGCGTTATCGCTTATTAGTCTGATCTTGCAGGGGTAATGTCCGTTGGAATCCTTACCCTTACAATCAGACTCCTTCTTGGGAATGTAACCACACTTGGTTTGACATGAATCATCGATGTAATCACGTATTGTGAGGTAGATTTGCTGCGGTTTAAAACGGGGCATGTACTTCTCTGAGATCATCCGTATGCCTTTCTGGCTCATTTCCTCCTTTGCTGATTCCGTAAACCTCTTGCTGATTAGGATTCCTTTATCACAGCCCTTACGCTTCATGGTCTCAGCCATCTTCCTAACAGCGTCTATACCAACAAAGCCAGATTTTGATTTCGGCGTGGTTATAACGCGCAACAATATCTTGTCATCTGACTTGGTATCTGAAGCAGTAAAGTCTATCCCTTCATTCCATCTTTGTCTTTTTTCACATTCATAATCTCTGATCGCCATGACCAGCTCTGCCTTCAATTCAATACTCATTTAACGTCTACACCTACACCGTTTTCTATTAACCCTTACCATCTGAAATGGAAAGCAAGATTGTCTTTGCGTCAACAGCCTTTGAAGCTTTGAAGGGTCTGCCTAAGATTTTAATCGTGTTATCCACTCTCATTTATACAATTCTCATAATGATTAATATATCCTCGTCTAAGCATAGCGTGCGAAACACTGTTAGAAGAGAAAAATTTGATGTACCATCAGCGTTAAATTCTTCTGTTAAATCTTCAGGTATCCGTTCCTTCTCAGCCATTCGGCTTGATTTCTTCTGTATCGCCATATGATGTCGCCCCGCTTGTCGGACTGGAAATCCCATGGAGAGACCAAAACGATGTCTCCCAGCCTTATCCACGCTCTTCTCTTCATCTTTCCTCGGATTCTGCAGAGGCGCTCCTTGCCGTCTTGACAGCTCACTAAAACTCGATCGAAACCCAGCATTTTTTTAGCTATGCCAATGACGTCGTTGGCCACAGGCAGCACCATATTTTTAAGTTCTTCTTCGCTTTTGACCTTTCTTTTGCCCACTCTACCGCCTCTAACTTTCTCCTTCTATAACAGTCGCATAGCTTAAATACGTTTGTCTTAATTTCCAAGCAGCAACATCATCCGTCACATGTTCTCAAATTTGTAGTGTTTAAAGGCTTGAGGGTGAATGCTGCAGAAGAAGGGAGGTTACTTTGCTCGTTATCTATCTTCTTAAGGTGTTTTAGCAGGATCTGCCCTTTTATTTTTAATTCGCGTTTGGAGATCGTGTGTCTCATTGGACAGAATTCATCGGTTATTACACCTTCATCGTTTGAGTATATAACATCTTGAAGGGGAAATAGTAGCCTCTCGCGATTTTTGGCGATAGATGGTTTCAGTACAAAGATTTTATATGGAAAGAATTGTATCACATGAAATTATGAGTGTAAATTTCGAATTTTTGGTTGTTGGTCTGCCCGAAGAGATTCGCTGTTTAGAGGAGAAGGGATGCTTCAAGGATGCAGTCCACTTGATAAACAAGATTTTAACTGAAAATAAGAGGCTTCCAAGTATTCTGAGGTCTAGGCTTGAATGGGAAACCGAGAGAATTGAAAGGATAAAGAAGGATTACGGATTAAGCCGGAGAGACGCTTTTAAATCCCTCAAAAACAGGATTCCAGACCTTACACGAGAAGATTTTGAAAGGTGGATGAAAGACGGGTTCATAGAACACAGAGAAATAGAAGGTGAAACGAAAATCTTCAAAAACTTCCTTCCAAACCTTTTGAGGGATAACGAGGAAGCAAAGAAAAAGGTTAAACAAAAGGACAAAACATTCGAAGAGGTTACAGAACTCGTGGGTAGGCATGTGGACACTGTTATCGAGAAGGGGAGGGTTTCTGGAAGCAGATACGTGGAACCAGTCAAAAATAGAGTTTTAATGAAACTGAAAGTAAGGTCCGATGCAATGCCGGAGGGAGAAACCGTAAAAGTTTGGGTTCCGTTCCCACGCAAAGACCCGTTGCAACCAGAAGTTAGACTTATCTCAGCAACGCCGGAAAACTACGTTTTAGCCCCCGAAGACAGCCTTCAACGCACGGTGTATTTTGAAAACAAAGCCGTTAAAGGCGGAGAACTCGAGTTCAAAGTTGAATATGAATATGTGGTGCGTGCGTCTTATCAAGAGGTTGACTCTACAAAGGTGAGAAAACGGTGCAGCCAAAAAGAACTGTGCGAGAAATACACTTCAGAACAGCTACCTCATATAGCATTCACACCATATCTACGAAAACTCGCAGAAGAAATAGTTCGAGAAGAAACAAATCCGTATCTCAAAGCTTGGCAAATCTACAAGTGGATAACAGAACACGTTAGATACGCACTGGTCCCAGAATACTCAACTATAGACTGCATAAGTGACTGCGCAGCCAGAAACCTGAGAGGAGACTGTGGAGTGCAAGCACTACTATTCATAACTCTGTGCAGAACAAGCGGGGTTCCAGCAAGATGGCAATCAGGCTGGTACCTAAACCCAATAAACCCAAGCCCGCATGATTGGGCTCAATTTTACGTAGAACCATACGGATGGCTCTACGCAGATCCATCCATCGGCGGACATAAAAGATCAATAGAGAAGTATCATAGGTTCTATTTCGGAAACATTGACCATTTCAGACTAATTGCAAATATGGACATTTCATCAACGTTTACTCCGCCCAAAAAACATTACAGGTCAGATAACGTAGATAACCAACGGGGAGAAGTCGAATGGGAAGGCGGAAACATCTATTACAATAAGTGGAGTTATGAACTGAAAGTTCTGGCTCACGAGAGCATCAATGAATCTTAAATTTGATCATGAGAAACCTTGTTGATAACGTTTTTTGCAAAGCTAGCATCTGTTGGTAACTCTATCCAGAGTCTGGTTAGCCAGCCAATCCACTTCTTCAATGTACTTGTCTGTTCTCGGAACGTACGTGAAAGATGTTTTCTGAAGCTTTTGCTTCAGCTCTTGTACTTTCAGCCATAAGGTTTTCAGTTTTGGATTTTTAACTTGGTACTCGCCGTTAAGATGTTTCACAACAAGCTCACTGTCCAGATAGCAATCTACTTCTCGACTGGTCAGTTTAGAAGCAAATTCAAGAGCCGATGTTAAAGCCTCGTACTCAGCCTGGTTGTTGGTTCTTATTCCCAC
Source organism: Candidatus Bathyarchaeota archaeon (assembly GCA_030626685.1). Classification (GTDB taxonomy): domain Archaea; phylum Thermoproteota; class Bathyarchaeia; order Bathyarchaeales; family Bathycorpusculaceae; genus DAOUTL01. The sequence continues at coordinate 6,344 of DAOUTL010000017.1, forward strand.
ATATCTAGAGTATCTTTTCAGGATTTTTTCATCCTCATTTAGAATCATAAAGGCTATTGCCGAAGGTCCGGGATTACCCCTAGAGGCGCCATCAGAATAGACTTTCAATTTTAACTTCATTTTTAACACTTTTTTTATTATGTTCATTTGTTATAAACTTGTAAATCGCTGATTCATAGAAAGTAATGCTGAGGATGCCGTAGGAATTTTGCTGGAACTTGGAAAAGAAGTTCAAACTTCGCCATTTCGGTGTTCTGCTCATTTCTGTTTTGTGTTTGGGTATTTCTCTCTTATTTTGGCATCGGCTATTTTGGCAATCAACGCGTTAGAGATTAGCACGTATTTGACTCCTAAGAGGTCAGCCAGATCCGCCGGTTTCTGATCTTGGGTCACAAGCAGCAAGTTGTTGTTTTTTGCGTATTCTACTATGTTCTTGTCTTTTGCCCCTTGCATTCCTGCGTCTTGAACAGTCAACACTTCCCATCCTAAAGTTTCAAAATACTCCTTCAAGCCTGCGTACATTTCATCAAGTAGAAGCTTCAACAAGGTCACCTCGCTAGCAATTTCTCATACAAGTTTGAAGTAGACACGCCTGTTATGTTTCCCTTTGTTTTTTGTTTTAAGTAATTTTATCTGGCCAACCTCTCTTAAGTTTTTAACATGTGTTCCCCCGTCAGCCTGTTTATCCACACCCACTATCTCTACAATGCGGAGATTAGGAACGTCTGACGGAAGGGCCTTAGCCATTTTTATTACACCGGGGATTTTTAGGGCTTCTTCTTTGGGAAGTTCATACCATTTTACAGGGATGCCTTTTCTGAACAATTCGTTCGCCTTATCTATGTACTTTTGAAGTATTTCCCGATCGTACTTTTCCAAGCTAAAATCGAAACGAATCTTGTCCTCCTCAAGCTGGTTGCCTGTTACAAGTGCACCTGTACCAGTGCATAGAAGCGAAGCGAATACGTGAGCTGCAGTGTGGCTTCGCATAAGCTTGTATCTTCGTTCCCAATTTAGGATGCAATGCACATTGTCTCTTTCTCCCAAGCCAGCCTGATCAACCTCATGAGATATCTCTCCGGAGAACTTTCCAACGTAAACAACATTGTATATTTCATTTCCTTTCACGATTTTCCCGGTATCCCATGGTTGGCCTCCACCCTTAGGGTAGAAGATTGTTTGGTCCAAAATTACGTATTTTCCATCTTTAACTGAAACCACTGTGGCATCGCATTCTCTGCGGTAACTATCTTCTAAATACAACGCTTTGGTCACAGAGTCACCCGTGGACAATGTAGCTTTTGCGGTTTATAAGTGGTACTGCATTCCGTATTTTTAGCTCTTCTAATGTCAGTTGCTTCATTTACACACTGCCATGTTTTTCCACACGCGCGAAGGACTGATCAGGGGCAGTTTGCCATAGGTTTCAATGCCTCGTTTTTAACATTTCACAAGTGTAGCTCGCGCTAAGCATTTTTCACCAAAAAATAAATTGCTATTCTAAAAACGGAAATATAACAAATAGCAGGGTAAGCGTTTATCTCACGGTTATAAAATGAATCATGTTTGAATAGACAAGTTGGGTCGAGAAGTTGAAGTAAACCTGTTTAGCTTAACAATTTTACGTAGTTGCGTAATGTGAAAAATCGTGCTATAGAAAAACTTAAAAAGACTTCCATACACTAGGAAGGGTTTAAAAAATGGGGAATGAAAATGGGGAAAGAAGTTTATGTGCGGAAAACATCAGGATTGATTAGAAACATATCAGCTTGGGACGCGTTGTTTTTCAACCTAATGGTTATGGCTCCAACCGCCATTCTCGTTTATGGCGTTTGGGCTACAATGATATGGCCTGGCGTACATCTTCCAACAACTGCTCTCATATGTATCCCGTTATGCATAATTGTGGGAATTTTCTACGCAATTTATTCTGCTGCGATGCCCCGCTCAGGCGGCGAGTACGTGTGGATAAGTAGAACTCTCCACCCTGCAGTAGGGTTCATGTGCAGTTTCAGTCTGTTCGTGATCTTACTCAGCGTCGCAGGATCATATGTTCCTTGGTTTACGCAGTGGGCGCTTGCTCCAATACTCGAGGTCAACGGATATGCAGAAGCAGCGACTTTTGTGGCGTCAAATGAGTTCAGTTTCCTCTTCGCCGTCGTGTGTTATCTTTTATGTGCTGTGATTGTGTCCAGAGGTGCCAAGGTGACGTCTCGTATACTTGAGATATTGTTCGGCCTCGTCATGCTTGGCTTAGTCGTTTACTGCGTGACCCTATTAACTGGAAGTCCTGCACAATTCGCAGCGAACTTCAACGCTCAGTCATCAATGAATTACGAAGCCGTTATTGAGAGCGCTGTGGAGAACGGTTGGCCAAGTAGATTTTTGACGGGAGCAACCCTTCTAGGGTTCTCTTTCACTTTAATAAACTTCCTTGGTTTCCAATCTTCAGTATACATTTCGGGCGAGCTCAAGGAGGTTCGCAAGTCCCAAATAACAGCTATCGTCGGAGCAGTTATCGTTTTCGGACTGATTACTTGGATAGCATATCAAGTAACATATATGGGAATGGGCAGCGATTTCATCGGTGCCCTCAGCTACCTTGCAGCAACGGGTGATCCCTCATACACACTGCCCTTTGCAGAACCCTTCTTCATGCCGTTTCTCTATCAGTATGCGGTCAGTCCTCCAGTTTACACCTTTGTGGTGTTTTGCTGGTCAATGATGATCATAGCGGCGATACTGACGTATATTGCAATATCAGTGCGTTTGGTCTTCGCTTGGTCGTTCGACAGGGTCCTGCCAACGGCTTTGTCAAAGGTTGATAGACGATATGGATCGCCCTATATGGCTTTGATTTTCGTAACAATAGTAGCGGTAATACTCCAAGTAGCTTGGCTTTGGACGCCGCTGCTATCCTATTTCGCATACATTCCAATGGTCTGGATGATATTTCAGATCATCACCGCAATCTCAGCGCTCGCATTCCCCTATGTCAGAAAAGACATATATGAGAAAGCGCCAGCAGTTGTGAGAGCCAAGATAGGTCCAGTTCCAGTTCTAGCAATCTTAAGCGTTCTTACAATAGCAGTTGGTCTATACATTGCATATGCCAGTATGTCGCCAGCCATGGTGGGAACAATTGACCCCAGCATTTTGACGTTCTCCTTTGGTCTATACGTCTTGGGTGTAGTGATCTATTTCATTTCGTCTATCTATCACAGGACGGCTGGAATTCCTCTCGAGCTGTCTTTCAAAGAAATTCCTCCAGAGTAAGTCTATGTAGAGTGCCTAACTTGACTAGGAGACGAATCTTCTTTGCCACAGACATACATGGATCTGACGTTTGCTTCAGGAAATTCATAAATGCGGGAAGGTTTTACAAGGCGGATGTTTTGATTTTTGGTGGAGACTTAACGGGAAAGACTCTCACACCCATCATCGAGGGGCCGAAGGAAACCTTCACATGCAAGTTTTTGGGTGAATCCATAACTGTTAAGGGCGAAAAAGAACTGGATAATCTAAAGCGAAAGATTCGATCAGTAGGCTCATATGTCTACACCACGGACTCATCGGAATTTGAAGAACTGTCTCGAAACCAAGAAAAAACAGATGAGTTGTTCAACAGTTTAATAGAGGATTCCGTCAGGGAATGGCTGGAGTTTGCTGAGAAACGACTTAAGAACACGGGGATAAAATGTTACATTTGCCCCGGTAACGACGACAACTTTTGTATCGACCCAATTATCAACGAATCTGAGTGTGTTGTTAATCCGGACGGAAAAATAGTTAACGTGTTTGATGATGTCGAAATGATCAGCTTAGGACACTCGAACATCACTCCATGGAGTTGCCCTAGAGACATTACTGAAGAGGAGTTGTCTCGGAAGATAAACGATCTGGTCGCAAATGTTGAGAACCTTGAAAAGTCGATTTTTACCATTCATGTTCCGCCGTATAATACGGGTATTGATTCTGCACCGGAACTGGACGAGAACCTTAGACCAAAACTTGAACCAGGTGGTGAGGTTAAGATGATGCCGGCTGGTAGCACAGCTGTTCGAGAGGCTATCTTGAAATTCCAACCCTTGCTAGGACTTCACGGTCACATTCATGAATCAAAAGGCTTCTTTAAACTCGGGCAAACCTTATGCGTCAACCCGGGAAGTGAATATCAAGAGGGAATACTTAAGGGCTTCCTAATGGAGTTCTCTAATGGAAAAATCAGAGATTTCATATTAACCACAGGATAGAGCAGTTAAAAAGTTGTGTAATAGGTGAGGTCTTTGGTGAAGAAAATTAAGAAAACTCCTTTCAAACACCTCTCATATATCAAAAACTGCACGTTTGGACCGTTGAACGAGCCCATTGCAAAGGTTAAGCCAGGTGAAGTGATTGAAGTAGAAACTTGGGATTGCTTCGCCAATGTTGTGAAGCCAACTCAAACACTGAAAGACGTACTTGAAAAGGGTTTACCTCTCTATGATAATCCCATTACAGGTCAAATATACATTGAGGGGGCGAAGCCTGGAGACACTTTAGTCGTTGAAGTGATTGACATAACGCTTCCAGATATGGGAGTAACAGCGGTTATGCCAGGATTCGGAGGATTAGAGGGTTGGCTTCAAAAGTCTTCTCCCCTTACGAAGTTCTCCGAGATCAAGAATGGAAAAGTGATTTACACCCTAAAAGATGGAAGGAAAATCGAGATTCCCATCAACCCATTCATAGGAACAATTGGTGTATCACCAGCTTTCGAGGGAACATCCACAATAATCCCTGCAAGCCATGGGGGAAATATGGATGTCGCAGATGTTTGTCCAGGTAACAAACTATATCTTCCAGTTGCAGTTGACGGCGCGTTACTGGGGCTTGGCGATGTCCACGCGGTTCAAGGAGACGGAGAAATTTGTGGAACTGCTGTTGAAATTCCATCTGTAGTAACGTTGAAGATTGATTTAATAAAGAACAAGAGGATTGATTGGCCGCGTATTGTGTCGCCGGATGAAATTATGACAGTTTGCAGTTCAAAGCCGCTAGAGGATGCTGTTAGACTTGCTTCTCTAGAAATGATCAGGTGGCTGGAAGAAGAATATGGCTTTGAACGCTACGATGCCTATATGTTTCTCAGTGTGGCTTCGCGGCTACGGGTTGCCCAAATTGTTGATCCACTATTCACAGTTGTTGTGAAGTTGCCTAAGAAGCTTCTACCAAGAAAAGGTGAAGCTTAGAATACTATGAGTTGAAATGAGGCGGAAAATCCTTGAAAGACTCTCAACAGATGGTTGAAGATGAAGTACTCGTCAACGACGCCATTAAAATAGTTGAAGAAGGCGAGAAGCACAATGTGGTTCTTAGGTTGCTTGGAGCCCTTGCTATTAGAATTCATAGTGCTGGATATGAGGAACTGCATAAGAAACTTGACCGATTAGGAGTAAGAGAAAAATCCTTCACGGACATAGACTTTATGGCATACAGCAAACAGCGAGCAAAGATTCGACAATTTATGGAAGACGTGCTTAATTTTCAAATTTCAAGGCAGTTTTTACTTATGCACGGCAAGGAGAGGTTAATATACTACCATCCAAAGGAGCTATATCACATAGATGTTTTCTTTGACAAGCTTCGTTTCAACCACGATATATATTTCGGCAATGATCCGAAGAAGGGAAGGCTGAGATTAGACTTCCCTACAATCCCGCTTTCAGACCTGCTCCTCGAGAAGATTCAGATCCATAACATTACCGAAAAAGACATCAAAGACATAATTGTCTTGCTTAGGGCACATGAAACCAGCCAAGTTGATGAAAAAGAGTCGATTAACTGCAAATACATTGCTGAAATTCTAGCAGATGATTGGGGCTTCTGGCATGATGCAAAAGTAAACCTTGGTAAGGTTAAGACTTTCGCGGAGGATTATTGCAAAATAGGATTGCTAATGCATGAAGATTTAGCAAACATGTATGAAAAGGTGGATAAAGTAATAGCTTTTATTGATGATGAGCCGAAAACTCGAAAATGGATGAAGAGGGCGGAGAAGGGTACGAGCAAAAAGTGGTGGGAAAGCGTTGAAACAGTGGTGCGTTGAGAAGTACAAAGACGCATGAAACAGTGAAAAGTCTTTCAATTCCCTTTTAATGGGATTTCTCTTTGAACGTGTAGACATGGAGGGTTACCTTTTTAGTTTGTTCCTTCTGAGAACCAGCCTTCTCTGTTCATTATTTTCGTTGAAGCTCTGTTGCTTGGGCCGTCTCCTCTGGCTACGAAAACACCAACGTTCTCCCCGACGGCTTCTGCTATCTCCGCAACATCTTTATGTGTAAATCCAGGACAGAGTAGGATTGAGTGAATGCCCTCCTCTTTGACGAGTTTTTTGCACACTTCAACTGCTTGGGTTTGATTTTTGACCACCACTGCAAAGAGTTTATACTTGGAAGTCTCAATCACGCATCTGTGCTTCTCTGGCTCTGCATCAGGAGCATGAGCAAGGAAAACCACTTTAAACGCCATCTTGACACCTCCTCATTAAGCAGTGATATTCGCCTATACTTAAACTGTTGTGAAGCGCGCTTTAAGTACCCCTCTCTTGTAACCAAAGTGATAAATAAGGCTAATTTTGAAGAGCTGGCTGGGTTACAGCGAAACATTTATAAGGTTTTCTGTCTTCCCATATTTCTGTATGGGTGATTATATGGCTGAAGAAATCGTAAAAGAAGTGGAGAAGACCGTGAAAACCACGGTAAAGCTGACTGACAAGTTGTGGAGAGACGTCAAAGTTTACGCTGCAAGGAAAGGCTTGAAGTTGACGCAGGTTGTTGAAGCAGCTTTAAGAGAGTACTTGAAGGAAGAGCCTTCAGAGAAGGAGAAAACGGAATGATTTTGTTGAGGCTTTTTTGGCTTCTAGTAGGCATTCTAATGGGAATCTTAGTGCTGTTCTTTCTCATACCGTTGCTGATAATCAGCGTGCCCTTGCTGTTCGGCTTATGCCTTTTAGCGCCAATCTGGCTTCCCATGACCGCCATAATAATAGGTGCCGTACTGCTGATAGCCGGCGTAATAGCGTTGCTCACGCCAAAATAATCCTTTTTTCTCTTAGGTTACGCGCGTTAACATCAATAACCGTAGTAGTCTTCAAAATCCAGTTCGTCTATCTCGATTTCATAGCATTCTTGGCATAAACCACTATAGGTTTCGTATTCTTCCTTAGTAATTTTTGGCCACACCTCATGCATTCGTAAACTTTCTGCTCTTTCCCCATTTTACATCACGTCTTCAAGCATCGTTTCTGACTCTTCAGTGAACTGGCATCCAAGCACTCTCAACAAGCCCATCATAGGCTTCATATTCTTCTAATATGCATAGTCTTGATTGTGAAGAAGCTTATCGCAAGGTATTTATGTATGCATGTGATATCGTTTGAATACGGTGGTGCGTTGACGCTTAAACCTCTAGCGGTAAGAATACCTGAAGAAATGGAGAAGGAAATTCTTGAAATGGTTGAACGTGAAAAGTTGGATAAGGCTACGGTTGTGAGAACCCTCATTGAA
>DAOUTL010000089.1 GCA_030626685.1 Candidatus Bathyarchaeota archaeon
GTTCCATACATAAGGATACATCCTTCCATTGAACATTTTATTCATTTAGAAACCAGATATTTTAACTCTCCCATACAAGTTTTAATTTTCAATACATACGGATGCCTCTTCACATGGATACATTTTGAGGATTCGCTACCTTTATTTACAAAGAATGACGTTGAATAGTTTAAAGGAAAGGGAGAAAAACAATGTCAGAGAAAGATCCATCGAAGAACGAAGCCCTAGAAGCCTTAGACTTCATAATAAACGTTTTAAGGGAACACGAGAAGGACTTGGACCGATTAATAAACGAGTTGGGCACTATAACTGAAAGGTTGGGTGATGCTGGCGAGTTCAGCGGAAAAATAGAGAAGGTGGAAGAAAGACTTACCACGTTGCAGAATGAAATAGCCAATTTAGTCACGTATTTGTCAGCTTCAAAGGAAGCCCCCGCGATACCAGCACAACCAGTAAAGGAACAAAGGGCTGAATCATCACAAGTTAGAGAAGAGAGGGGTCCACCAGTGATTCTGCGTTGTAAACAATGGGAGGACTTTCAAACCCTAGCCTATCAAGCTCAAACACTGTCTTTCTTGTATAAAGAAGCTGAGAAAACGCTCCGAGTGGACGCTTTAAAGAACAATCAAATAGTAACCTATAGCGGTGCGCTTCCCAAGCAAGCTTCACTTTTAAAAACTTGGCTTTCCAAACAGTTGGACATTTCTGAAAAGAATATTTTGGAAGGCATTTTGGCTATCGGCTAGGCGTTTTACGTTAACGTTTGTATGTCCGTGTTATCCAGTAATGTTTTTATAGGACGATGTCGTAAGTCTTACGATGTAGTATTGGAGGGGTTGAGGTTGAAGGCTAAACCACAAGCAGTCAAGAATTGTTTTTCCGTTTTCGAAGCCTTCTCCTTTCTCCTCGATTACGGAAATGGCTGCGTGGTTAGCCAAAAAACAATGAAAACCCTCCACTCGAAGCACCGAAAAGGCGGAAACAGATGAGCGGAAACGAACGTTTTCTGCAGAAAATTCGTGAAGAATTTGTAAAATTTGAAAAAACAATGGAAGAACTGCACTTTTTAAAACTTGTAGCTCAAGACTTGGAAAACGTCAGAAAAATGATAAAACTAAAAAAATACGATTAATCCGCTAAGGTAAAATCCTTAAATATCCTTCACAGTTATTTTTAGGCGAACACGCCATGGAAGCTTCAACCGAAAATCTACACTTCTTCAACACATTGACGCGTAAGAAAGAAAAGTTCATTTCTTTAGGGAAAGGCAAAGTTAAAATGTACACGTGTGGACCTACAGTTTACGATTTCGCTCATATAGGAAATTTCAGAGCCTTCATTTTTGAGGATCTGTTAAGAAAGTGGCTTGAGTATCGCGGTTTCAAAGTTATTCAAGTTATGAACATAACGGATGTGGATGACAGAACAATCGCTGCTTCTAGGAGAGAAGGAATACCGCTTAAAGAATACACTGAACGGTACACTAAGGCATTTTTTGAAGATACAACAACATTAAACATTGAAAGAGCCGAACACTACCCAAAGGCAACAGAGCACATCCCCGAAATGGTCGAGTTAATCAAGAAACTAATGGAGAAAGGTTACGCTTACAGAAGTGAAGACGGCTCAATCTATTACGATATTTCAAAGTTTAAGGACTATGGGAAACTCTCGAAAACCAAAATTGAAGAGTTAAAACCAGGCGCAAGAGTAAAAGTTGATGAATACGGGAAGGAAGAGGCACGGGATTTTGCCCTCTGGAAGATGTGGGACGAAGAGGATGATGACGTTTTCTGGGAAACAGAAATCGGCAAGGGAAGACCTGGATGGCACATTGAGTGCTCAACTATGGCAATGAGATACTTAGGTGAAACGATAGATATCCACAGTGGAGGAGTAGACCTAATTTTTCCCCATCACGAAAACGAGATAGCTCAAAGTGAGGCGGCTACGGGTAAAAAATTCGTCGATTACTGGCTTCATAACGAGCATTTACTTGTTGAAGGAAGGCGAATGGCTAAGAGATTTGGCAACTATTACACCTTAAGAGACCTGATAAAAATTGGCTATGACCCAAAAGCCGTGCGCTATCTCCTTTTATCAACTCACTACAGACAACAATTAAACTTCACCTTCGAAGGGTTAGAAGCTGCAAAGAGCGCTGTTGACCGTCTAATAAACTTCATGTATAGATTGATGGATGCGAATGGAGGGGGATGCGGAGAAAAAATAAGGCTGCTAATGGATGATGTGCAAAGGAATTTCGAAGAAGCTATGGATGACGACCTAAACATAAGCGTCGCGTTAGCCGCCTTATTTGACTTCGTCAGAGAAGTGAACAAACTCATGGATAATAACGTGCTCAGCAAGGAAGAGGCTGAAGAAGTCTACAAGTTAATGATTAGATTCGATAAGGTTCTCAGCGTAATCGGTGAAGTTGAGAAGAGAGAGAAAACATCTGAAGAGGCTGAAGAGCTTATTCGCAAAAGGGAAGAAGCCAGAAAAGCTAAAGAATGGGAGACAGCCGACAAAATTAGAGAACAACTCAGAGCCATGGGCATAATAATTGAGGATACACCTCAAGGTGTGAAATGGAGAATCAAAAAGAGTTAGTTAATCTTAAATTCTTGGTTTAGCTATGAGAAATTATGGTCTTATATGTTGCGTATAGAGCTCCCAGAGAGTCTAAAGATAGAAGCGTTCTTCCTCACCGTTTGAAAGCGTTAGGCTGTAGACCTGTGCATATGTCAAAATTATTCCGCGAGTAGTTATCGTACATAAGCAGAGAATGGAGAAAGGTGCTTTTCTTCGACACGGAAGGAACGTTCAGCTCAAAACGCGTATATCAAATAGCATCTGAAAACGGTTTAAACCCAGACGAGGTATTACATACATCTGGGTCCACTTCAAGGATGACGAGTTTGAAGTCGCCACAGCCACCACCGTAGAAGAAGTCAAAGAACTCGCGGGTGCCGGCTTTGAAAAGGTCGACGAGATCCAAGGATTTCAGGTCTTCAGAAAGCCAAAGAGATTCGCATGTTACAGTTAGGATTATCACGTTACAGTTTAAATATTAGAAATGTGATTAGACGTAGCGAGAGGAAAACGAAACCATGGGTTCGAAATCTCCAAAGGGCGAATTCGCCGCAAGAAAACTATTGACAAAACGGAAAAAGTTCAGATGGAGCGACATGTACTATAAAAGGCGAATGCTACGCTTAGACGTAAAAGCAGATCCCCTTAAAGGAGCACCAATGGGCCGCGGCATAGTCCTCGAAAAAGTAGGTGTAGAAAGTAAGCAACCTAACAGCGCCATAAGGAAATGTGTGAGAACCCAACTGATAAAAAACGGCAGAGTTATAACCGCTTTTCTGCCCGGGGACGGAGCCCTAAACATCGTTGACGAGCATGATGAAGTGATAGTTGAAGGCATAGGCGGTTCACGTGGAAGAGCCATGGGAGACATTCCAGGCGTAAGATGGAAGGCCATAATGATTAACGGTGTATCCTTAAAGGAGCTTGTGCTTGGGAGAAAGCAGAAACCAATACGGTGAGAATTTTGAGTCAAAAACATGAAGAAAAACAAGAGTTAAAACTTTTTGGGAAATGGGGTTTCAAGGGCGTTGAAGTAAGGGACGTAAGCTTAGACAGGTACATATCCCTAAAACCGATTGTAGTCCCGCATAGTATGGGAAGACATGAACACAAACGCTTCCGCAAAGCAAACGTCAACATTGTGGAAAGACTCATAAACAACCTTATGCGACCTGGAAAAAACGCTGGGAAAAAAGCTAAAGTCATAAACATTGTGAAACACACCCTCGAAATAATCCATTTACGTACCGGCAGAAATCCGATAGAAGTGCTTGTTAAGGCTGTGGAAAACTCTGCACAGTGTGAAGACACAACAAGGCTTAGCTACGGAGGCGTAGTGTATCACTTATCCGTGGACGTTTCTCCCCAGAGAAGAGTTGATCTGGCTTTAAGAAATATATGCGAAGGAGCGAGACAAGCATCAATGCATAATCCACGCTCAATAGCGGAATGCTTAGCAGAAGAGTTAATCCTAGCGTCAAACCACGACATGAAAAGCTACGCTGTTTCAAAACGCCACGAAAGAGAAAGAATAGCCAAAGCCTCAAGATAGCCGCTCTTTACCATAAAATTATCTCATGTGAACCTCGACAATGTCTCCGTCTTCCAGAACAAACGCAGACCCTACCTTTTGTGGACTGAAAACGAGACGTTTAGCCCAAACCTTTGCAAAGGAAAAGTTTTCGCTGAAATCACTATGAATGTTTTTGGCTAGATCGTGGACTGTTGCACCTTTCCTTAGAATGAACGGTTTCTTAGAAAATTCTCTTTCGCTTGGTTCTTTTGTGTAAACGCGCATTATGCCTAATGTTTTAAACAAGGCTTCACCCAGCTTTTCTAAGCCATATCCTTTTTCACATGAAACTGCAACGATGGGCAGTTTGTTGCCAACGTAAGCCTCTAACCGCTTTAGATTCGTTTCGGAACCCTCCAAATCAATTTTGTTTGCAACCGTCACCGCAGGCTTATACACGGTGTTTTCAAAAACTGCTTCTTCAACCTCATCCAACGTGGCGTCTCCATAAATCTTAACAACAGCGTCCATAACGCGGTAGCTTCTAAGAAGTTCTTCAACGTCCCTAATGGTGCAGTCAACAAACCTACCAATCAAAATTATTCGTAAACCAGCACCCATAAACTTCCTTTCAATCTCAACACGCGCCCTAGGCTTACTAACCAATATTCGAACTTTCTCCATTTCACCCAAAACAAGAGACAACTGCTCAACAGGGTCCTGAGATAAATCAACCATTAAAATTAAACAATCAGCGTTGCGGGCTAAAGCCAAAGTCTGAAGACCCCAAGCTCTTCCATCAGCAGAACCCTCCATTAAAGCTGGAGCTTCCACAATTTGAAATTGGACGTCTTGATGAGCAAGCATACCGGGTATTGGCTCTCTTGTCGTGTAAGGATTAGATGAAACCTCAACCTTCGCGTTTGTGATAGCCGCGAGCAAACTGCTTTTTCCAACATTTGTTAAGCCTATAAGTGCTATCTGAGCTGCGCCCTCTTTCTCTACAAAAAATTTTGATCCGCCTTTCCCAGCCTTTTTACGTTTCTTTTCCTCAATTTCCCTTCGCAGAGCAGCCATTTGTTTTTTAACTTGAACACAAAGTTTCGCTGTACCTTTATGCTTTGGAACTAAGCTTAAAAACTCTTGTAATAATTGAAGTTTTTCTCTTGGATTTTTTGCTGCTGAAGCCTCAGCCCATTTATGTTTCGCTTCAGCAGGCAAATTTGTTGGCATAACCTAAACGCGCCCAAACAATAATTTCAAAAATCAACTTTAATATTTGTTTCCGATCTAATAAACGCTTCACCATAGTAGGCTATCATAAACTTAAAATAATCGAATGAACAGTTGTGTAAACGAATTCACTAAAATTAGAGGAAATTTGAAAATTAAGGAGGAGAAGAAATGAGTAGAACTAAAAAACCACACTTAAATTTAGTAATCATGGGACATGTGGACCATGGGAAATCAACGACAACAGGGCACATGTTATACTTAGCTGGAGCGATTGATGACAGAACAATAAAAACTTTCGAGGAGGAAGCCAGAAAACTAGGAAAAGAAACGTTTAAGTTCGCATGGGTTCTCGACAACCTTAAAGAGGAGCGAGAAAGAGGCTTAACAATCGACCTTCGATTCCTAAAGTTTGAA
>DAOUTL010000130.1 GCA_030626685.1 Candidatus Bathyarchaeota archaeon
CGTGGAGCAGCTTTATGCGAGGACTGCGCTATCGATGGACTATGCCCAACATGTGCAGAGCTTTGGGAAGCAGAAATAGACCTGGAAGACACGGAAGCAGAAGAAGAATCATAAGCCATTTTCTATAAAACCAAAAGTTGTTGTTGACCCCCGGTATAACCACAACAACAAAAACCAACCTTTTATGGTATGTTGTTACCCTTTCAAAATTTTTAATGCAACATGCCAATTTTTGGGTAACAGTATTAAATTCTTCAAAAGCTGCGGAAGACAAACTTTTAAATATTTTAATGTAGTATGCCATAAAATGGGTAACTACTTTAAAAATGTGAAAAAGCTTGGTCACGAAAACCGAGACCTTATACAATGCGCTTCTACCAATGAAAGTAGTAAGTTTCAACGACATCGTAAAGAAAGCCGCAGGTATAATTGAAGCCACCCCAAACCGCAGATACATCTATCGCAAGTATGTAAAACGACTGATTAAAAGCGGTAAGCTTCAAAGAATCCGAAAAGGATTATACATAGTTTTATCATCTCTTGAGGAACAAGAAGGATACGTAACCGATAAGCTTCTAATCGCCTCCAAAATCAGAAACAAATACTATTTAGGTTTCCACACAGCCCTAGAATACTATGGTTGCGCCAGCTCCTTCTACAATGAAGCCTACATATGCGTGAAAGCAAAGGACAGATTCAACCCGTTCCAGTATAAACGTTTCAGCTTCAAACCAGTATTTGTCGAAGATGTCAATTTAGAAGTAGAAACAAAACACTACCAAGGAAACACCATTAAAGTCAGCAGTAAAGAAAGAACATTCATCGAATGCATTGACAGGGTTCAGTACGCTGGAGGATGGGAAGAATGCGTCAAAAGCCTAGAAGGACTCGGAGGCCTTAACATAGAAAAACTGGTAAACCTGCTACTGTATAACTATAAAAAAGACATACTGTATAGACGAGTTGGCTACATCCTAGAACTTCTAAAAAAACGTTCACCATTCTACGAACATGTAGATGACCACTCACTCAACAAAATAGAGAAGCAGATAACAGGACAACCATGGTACCTAATATACGGACAGAAGGGACCTCTTAACAGAAGATGGAAACTCTACATCCCAAAGGCTTTTGAGGAAAAACTGAAGGGCATCTAAATTGAAAAGAACATACGACTTTAACCAGCTTGCACGCAAACACGGCTTTAACATTCGAGAAATAGAAAAAGTCTGCAGAATTTCCGACATACTAGAAGACATCTCAGCCATAAAGTTCCTCAGAGACCGCCTCTCCCTCTATGGTGGAACAGCCCTCGCATTCATCTACTCCAAGCAAATCCTGCGCCTCTCTATTGATTTAGACCTAAACTACCGCCACTTAGACGCAAAGGACTGGGGAGAAGTGAGAAACGAAATTGACGAGAGAATAAAGGCACTGCTTTACAGGCAAGGGTATGAAAAATCCGACATCGCCATAAGCCCAACCTACCCGCTAGCTAGATTCACCCTACAATACACAAATACACTAGGGTCAAAGGACAATTTCAAAATCGAAATAGGGTACATGCGAAGATACCCAATCCTCAAAACGGACTCACTAGCAGCCTTCAAACATATAGGCACACAAGAAACCTTTCAAATAAAAACTCCAATAAAAGAAGAACTCTTCGCAAACAAATGGTGCGCCCTCCTCTATCGAAAGACACCAAGAGATCTCTTCGACATTTATCAAATAACAAAAATGAGCATAAACACTGAAGTATTCCGAAAATGCGCTGTAATCGACAGCCTAATGCGTGGAAAACCAAAACTCTACGAGATTAGCATTGAAGAGACAATCAACAAAATCCCTATAGACTCCAGTTTAAGAAACCTGTTACAAACAGAGAAGCTTCCAAAATTCAACTTTAAAGAGGTGACAGACCAAACCATAAATTTCAGCAAAGAAATAATTACAAACCTAACAAAAAATGAAATTAAAGCAATTGACCAATTCTTTAAACTTAAAAAATTTGAACCAAACCTAATCGATGAAAAAGGAATCCTCCACGAAAAAATAAGGGAACACCCCGCCATCCAATGGGCACTAACCAAATTAACCTAACCATGTTCACTTTTCATTCTTTATCACAACGCTCTTTCAAAACCAACGAATACTTATGATTTCAGAACTAAAATCACAAATACAAATCTTAATTCACACTACCAGAGGAATATAGCGCGCATAAAAAGAACGAAAGGAAAGCTCGAGACAACTCTCCCGAGTTTGTGTTCAAATAAACCTTACCCCTTAATATGCATGTATTATGAAGAGGACAAATTATGGATTATTTCCATTCTTTCCATTCAAGAATGGATCTGAAATTTAATGAACTAAGTAAGTATGAGAAGAAATTCATTAACGAACTTTGGATAGCTGAAATAGGCCTTGAAGACATGGAAGCAGAAGAAGAATCATAAGCCATTTTCTATAAAACGAAAAGTTGTTGTTGACCCCCGGCATAGCCACAACAACAAAAACCAACCAGATAATATAGGAATCTTTCAAAATTTTTAATGCAACATACCATAAAACGTCTCATTTCTGTGGTGTTGAAAGAGAGCCAAATATATCCTCAGCTTCATACACATTGTTCAACTATTCCCATAAATAAAGAAACAATAATCATTTCAAAATGGATGAGACGCTCAATCAATCATTTAAATGCCCAACACTATTGGCAGAAAACGAAAAAGAATAGCAACCAAACACCTATCCAGAAAACTTATAGAAGAGTGTTTTATTACTTGTTTTTGAGAACCTCCCGCGGTGTGCTGTGAAGGCTAAAAGCTTGAGGGGGAGTACCTTTATGGGGAACCCCTGATCCGTTTGGGGATGAAACAGGCTCCGCGGGCGGGATGAATCATTTTCAAAAATTTTAAAATGTTTGGATCTTTCATGTTGTATTGTTTTGTTTTTCTGAAAGCCTTTGACAGTCTGTCAGCTTTCTCTATTGTAGGCTCTGAAATGTGGCCTATGGCTATTGAGGAGACATCCAACGTCTTTTCTAAGTATCCGCGAACTTTCTTCAAGTATTTAGGATCGTACTCAGCATCTATAAGTATAAGATCGTGTCTTTGAGCGAGAGGTTTAACAGTGTAGTATATGTGGGCTGCGGTTGCTACTTCCTTCCGAATACCATGCCGTCTCACAAGCCTCTTTGCTTTTCCAGTCATAAGAACGTACATAACTTCGCCATTTTTAACAGCCACACAATAACACGGAGGTGCATCAGGAAACTTACCACTGAAATCGACGCCGATAACCGCCATAGCAAAGCCTCAGCCTAAACCTATACCGCCTTAGAAAATAAAGCGCTTTCACAGAACAAGAAAATATGAGCTTTTACAAGAACAAAATCACTTCCATCAAAATCTCACTCTAATAAAATGTAAAGTCCATAGGGATTTTCCTTACTAAAATCAGCTAAAATAATATGTAATTTTTTTGTGATGTGAGATGAGTGAAAAAATCAGCCAAAAGACGTTGAAGGGAAAGATTGCAGGGTTAGAAGCGTGAATCAAGTATCAATCCTTCCAGAAACATCTTAACTCGCTGGTATGAATGGTTCCTTGTGGAAAGAAAATCTTCCTATTTTGATTCTAACGTTTCCCTTACAATCATTTTAGCAATGACTATTACTACTTAGAAGACATGGAAGAAGAAGAATGGGCACGTGCTTATTTGATGAGAGTTAGAAGGTCTTCTAAAATGTAATTTATGAACTCGTCAACTGTGCTTTTGCTAAAAAGCGTCACCACACAACTCCTCGTAATCCCAACCACAATCCCACGCTTCTGCACCTCAAAAACAACATACCAAATCTTCCCATGCTCCAAGTAATCATGATAAAGCTTACTATCAGCAAGAGCGGACCCCGCCAAACAAAGCTTCTCCACACCCGGTATATCAACATCATCAAACCACACAAGCTTCGTCGCCTCAGGATTCGACTCATGCAACCGCCTAAGAGTATCATGAGAAATCCTAACCTC
>DAOUTL010000147.1 GCA_030626685.1 Candidatus Bathyarchaeota archaeon
GGATAAACCACTGAGGGATACTCCAAATCCGTTGTGACGACTTTTGAACCCGGCGGATAATGAAGCACATTTGCGGCTATGTTTAAGCCCACGGATGTGTTTTCGACAAATGCTATTTCTTCGGTTTTCGCGCCAATCAGCTCTGCGAAAAATGGTTTTCCACCATCATTCCATTCGATCGAAGTTACTCCGAAATTCGAGAATTCATCAACAAATTTGCGAACAGCATCCGCAACCGGTTTTGGAAGCGGGGACTGCGCAGCGTGATTCAAAAACACCTTATTTTTAGTTATTGGAAATTGCTCACGAATCTTCTCTATATCTTCCATGTAAGACCCATCCAGTGTTCTGTTAGTAACTTAAGTTAATTGCATTAACTATTAAAGTCTCGAGGTTTGCAAGTAACATCTTAACACTTTAGAGTGTGAAAAGGCTGAGAGAGAACGTTAAATAGGCTTATTGAAAACGCGAGAAGAATAAGTGCAAACACTGTCGTCGTAGTGAATTTTGAAGCGACATACTCCAAGGAACAGCCACACTCTTCTCAGCTTACGGAACAGCTGTCATCGTGAAACCAATCGAAAAAAAGAATAGACTTTATCTGAAACGCGCCCACTTTTTCTTTAGTAATCGTTTCAACTCGTTAATTGTACTCTTAACCATTTTACGGCAGTGAGGCGGCTCCTCCGGCGGAGTATATGGGTCTTTAACGCTGATATCATCTAAACCAACTACACCAGCAACAAGCGCATACCAACAAAGCGGCAAGACTGCAGGATTATATCCGCTTCCCGGCATCAAAACAAGTTTTCCACTGCAAACCTTGTCAACTGTCTCTCTAACCACATGGGACAAGCCAAAAAAACCCTTAACGGTCAGCCTCAAATTTCCAAGCACATCCGCAAAATGCGGGTCGCTTCCACCATTGGCAATAATTATTTCAGGCTTAAATTCCTCAGCCAAAGGAACAAAAATCTCGTTCAAGGCGTAAAGATACGTGCTGTCGCTTGTTCCAGGCGGCAGAGGCACGTTAACATTGTAGCCTTCGCCTTTTCCCTCTCCAATTTGCCAAGCAAATCCTGTTCCCGGATAAATTGTGCGGGGGTCTTGATGTAAGGAGATGTACAGCACTGTAGGATCTCTATAGTAGATGTCGCTTGTACCGTTTCCATAGTGGACATCGTAATCCAATATCAAAAACCGTTCAACACCATATTTAGCCCTCAAATATTCAACTAAAACGGCTACGTCGTTGAATATGCAGAATCCACCGCCATAGTTTCTTCCAGCGTGGTGATAACCACCGCCTAAGGAGACTGCACGCTTCGCTTTTCTCCCAAAAACAGCTCTGCCACATTCGACTGCACCGCCGACAATAAGCAATGCTGCCTCAAGAATTTCAGGAGAAACAGGTGTCTCAGCATCATATGGCTTACTTTCCTCTGCCAAGCGGAAAATCGAATTAACATAACCTTCATCGTGAACCCTTAACAGGTCTTCCTTTGATGCTGGCTGTGGTTTAACAAGAACGATTTCAGGAAGACCAAGCAAGCCCTGACTTTCAAAAAATCTCATTGCATTTACAAACCTATCTCCCCTAAAAGGATGCCCTTCACCCAAATCATACTGCTTAAACTTTTCATGAAAAGTCATTATTACTTTCTTGGGCACTCATGGCACTCTCAAACAAGACAACGAACGCTAGCTATATAAAACTCTGCACGGTTCAAGTGTGTCAAATAGAAAAAAGGGAAGGTGGCTACTCTCTGTTTGTTACATTTCTTGGTTTTCTTCGCCTTCAGCTTCTGTCTCCGTCCACTGCGATTCCTCTGTGCTTTGTAACGTTTCTTGCGGGTTTTCCTGCGGGGTCTCAAAGGAATCCGTTTCGCTGACGTCTATAGGCTCTGCTGGAGGTTCCGGCAATTTTTCTTCCACATCTGAAACTGGCTCTTCCACGATTTCAACTTCTGGCTGGGGGGCTTCAACGTTTTCTGGGGGTTGTGGTTCCATTTCCTGCTGTGCAACTACCTCGGTTGTTGGAATTTGTATGCCGCTTGAAAGCTGGTTCGCAGCTTCTCTAACAGTGTCTAACTCGTGCCTTGCAGTTTCAAGTCCCATGGACAGAGGACCGATTTCACTTTGATAAACTTCCTCATCTACTTCACCTGTTACGTGCTGAACTTCAAAGTTTGCAAGAAGCATCTCCAACGTCTTAACCCGTTCTTCAAGCTCTCCCATTTTGGAATCCATTTTCTCCAGCAAAGCCTTCTGCTGCCTTTCGATTTCTGCAGTAGCCTCGTCTATCTCCTTGTTGAACAACTCATATGTAGACTGAGAGATTCTGCCAGTGTTCAGCAAATTGTCTAAAGCCTGCTTCTTTTTCTTCGCCATCTCATACTCTTCGCTTAACCTTTCAAAAAAAGGCTTCCATGAAATCAATTTTAACACCATATATTTTAGCGTAAAAGAAAACAGATAACGTTTATTAACATGCGGATATATCCCTAACTGTTAAAAACACAAGCCTCCAACCGTTAAATGAAAAATTAAGCTTTAAAAACCAAGTACCTTACAAGCTTTCTATAGCACTAAACATTGAAACATTTTGTTCACATCCACAAACCTATTTAACCTAATCAGTCCCCAAACTTTTAACGAAACTTATAATCGAAATACTAAAAAGCACCTTCCCAAACTTCTAAAAGCGAAAGGAAAAGCCTAGAGGGCCCGTAGCTCAGTAAGGATAGAGCACCGGGCTTTTAAGCAATGCACATTGCAAAGAAACCCGGGGGTCGGGGGTTCAATTCCCCCCGGGCCCGCCAAAAACTATAGGACTATACGCTTGATGACTATGTAATAGAATCTTTTGAAGAGAAACTTTGAATTTTCTAAAACTGAGGTGATGGAGGCCTTCTCCCTTTCCGCTTAGGCTGAAACTGTACAAGGTTGAATTTTTATAAACGCTTGCTACTTGTATCGATATATATCATTTTTTAAAAATATGCTTCGCTACATGTTCATTTCAACTACAGAAACTTTGCTTTTAGGCTACAAATTCATTTGTAGGTTATTTAAACCTTTTCGATTAACCAAAACGGTATATTCGGATTTTCTATTTTGCAAGATTTTTGAATGTTATTTCCCGTTAAAATGATCTTCAAACTGATTTGCTTTTATGGAATTTGAAAATAAACGGTCATACTTGCAATTTTGCTCTTTTATGATAAAGGCACATTCATTTTTAGAAAGGGGCCCGCCAGTAGAATTCTTAAGAACATCAAAGATAAACTAGTAAAATTGTGTATCATCCAATTCTTCGTGTAGCACAAAAGAAGAGTGAAAGGGGACATTATAGAAATTACTGGCAAATGGACATCAGAGGGGCACGTGAATACTATCGACAAGGGTTCTTCAGCGATTTAAATATCCGTTTAATCATTAATTGATTAAAGTTAATATATCCGTTTCAAGCTTTTTATTTTTGGTCGGGCGGCGGGCGGTAGCTCAGCTTGGTAGAGCTTCCGAGCCAGCATAGGCCTTTGGCTTTAGCCGGCGGAGACGCTGTAGACATCTACCCTTGGTGGGTGTCACCCAGCCTACCAAGCGCACATGCAGAAACCGGAGTGTCGCAGGTTCAA
>DAOUTL010000109.1 GCA_030626685.1 Candidatus Bathyarchaeota archaeon
GAACCGAAAACTATTTTGAAATGTTCTCTCCATAAAACATGTGAGGGCCGGTAGTCTAGCTCGGTTAGGACATCTGCTTGACGTGCAGAAGGTCGCCGGTTCAAGTCCGGCCCGGCCCACCAAAACAAATAAAAACATGAGAATTTAATCAAGGAAGACACTGAAGTGAGAAAATATGCCATCAGAAATCTTTAACCCTGAACAGTTCGTCGAAATAAGTGGACGTGCAGAATACTGTGCAGTAAAGAGATTAAGGAATGTTGTGAAGTTGAAGCTTCGCACGTCGAAGAGGCTTTACACATTGAAAGTTGAACCAGCTGAGGCTGAGGAAATCATAAAAAGGCTTCAATGCGAAATCCGCGAGATATAATCACTCACTTACTTTGAATAGTTAGGGAAGGAATTCACTTTTTAACTCCCTTACACAAACCGACTATCTCAGTCACTTGTTTAAGCATTTTGTTTCCATCGCAACCGGGATAGACGAACAGAGCTTTAAAACCCGGGAAAACGTAGAGGGGATGAGGTATAAAAAACGATAGGGGGTATCAATTTATGCGTATGGCAAAGAGGGCGCGGAAACAGCAGAAGATATTAAAGAGCTGCTTGAAGCAGGCTTGGATATGTTCTCTAAAAAGGATGGTCTGGCACGTTTCAGAAAGCGGAAGTAAACATCGCCCATTATGGTATAAACGGAATTACAAAACCTGTTTCTGGTCGTTAAAAAGGCCAATTCTTTTCACTTTTGGCCGTTATAAGGGACAAATTTAAATAATCTTTTGACCCCTATAATGTACAAGGTGCAAACTATGGATAAACAAGGATCAAGAATAGATGAAACCGAAATTCTAAGGATTTTACATATGCATAACCCCTGGTGGGAGTCCAAACAAATACCAAGCTCAAAAGCTCTTCCTTTCAAGAGAAGAGACTTCCATAAACTTTTAGAAGATCTGACAAATCCAAAAGTAACAGCCATAATTGGCGCCAGAAGAGTTGGAAAAACTGTTCTCATGTACCAGCTTATAGACCACATCATTTCAAGTTTTGGTTCTGAAAAGGCTATGTATCTATCACTTGACGACCCCTACCTAAAAATCGACGTAAAAATGCTCGAAAGAATTTTTGATCTATACGCCAGATATATTCTAAGGAAGCCATTTTCGAACCTTACAGAACCTATATACATTTTCTTAGATGAAATTCAAACTTTAGAGGGATGGGAACTAATCTTAAAAAGATGGTTTGACCTCGGTTATAGATTAAAGTTTTTTGTCTCAGGCTCTTCGAGCGTTAATATTTTAACTGGCGGAGCCGAGTCCCTTGTTGGAAGAATGCGTTTACAAATAGTTTTTCCAATGAAATTTCTTGAAACAATTCGTTTTCACATGGCAAGCGAAGATTTTGAAAGACGCTTTGACAGGGTTAATTGGGAGTTAAGAGCAGCATTAAAAACAGCCGTCAAAGAAAATGATGCGGCTACTTTTTATTCTTCTTTGAGAGAAAATGCAAATCTCTTAGCAGGAGATATAGACCGCATTAGGCTTTTCTTACAGAGTTATCTGTTGAAAGGTGGATATCCTGAAGTTGTTAAAACCGATGATTTAAACCAAGCTGCAGAGAACCTTAAAACATACTTAAACCTCACAATTTACAAGGATATTGTAAGAACTTTTAAAATTAGAGAGCCTGTTGCTTTTGAAGAGCTTATTGCTGTTTTGGCAAGAGAATGTTCTCAAAGGTTGAACTATTCCAAATTGGCCAGAACGTTGGAACTGAAAAGGCATACTCTGAAATCTTACATTTACTTTCTAAAAACAGCTTTTCTGATTTCGGAATCAGAATACTATTCAAAGAGCCGAGCGAAACGAATCAGAAGGGAGAAGAAAGTGTACGTTAATGACCCTGGAATTAGGAATGTTGCGGTTGGAATGTTGAATGATTATTTGTTAAGTAACGCTGCAGAGCTTGGAAAAGTGGTTGAAGCCATTGTTGTTGATCATTGTAGACGACTTAGATTTGATTTGGAGCCAGCGTCTGAAATACAAACTTTTTACTGGAAAAACAAAGGATACGAAACCGATATTGTAATTGAACTCTTTCAGAGATCTATACCCATAGAAGTTAAGTACAGAGATACAATTGATAGAGAAGACCTCAAGGGATTGTTGGAATTTTCTGAAAAGCGCAAAACACCATTCCAATTAGTTATCACAAAAGAAAAGTTGGACTTGAACACTAATATAGTCTTTATTCCACTGTGGTTATTCCTTTTGATGTGTTGATTCTTACCATATTTTAGATAGTATACTATCCAAAATTAACTATTCAGCATAGATTAACTACCTTATTTTGGAAGCGGAGTCTCAAAAGGTTGGCTTCAGCAAATATTTTTTAAGACTGAAAAAAGCCAACAACATCGAAGATAAATGGACTCACGCTTACAATGTGTTAAGGCAAAACAATGCCACAATAAGCAACCGTTACTATGGCGATGGCTACGCTTACGCTTACTGGCTCTATGGAAAAGACAAGATCTACCGCCAGAAACTAAAAGGACCCAACACAGCGAACACGAGGGATAAACATTGACTGCAAACGCTTCCACCATAGAAAATGTTCACATATACCGAAAGCGAAAATAATTCCCAAAAAACTAAGCTATATTGTCCTATATTATGTCATAAATCGTAATATAGGTTAAATCTTTTAAGGGGATTAAGCTATAATCAGAAAGTAGAAATGAATGGGTGAATGTATAATGGTTAGGAATGAGGAAGAGGAGAAGATTAGGCACATTTTAACAGACCCGAAGCTGGCGGCTATCAAGGCTATGCTTGAGAAGGACCATGCAATAGACTGCATCTTCCTGCTTCACATGGGTCGTGGAAAATGGAAGGAAGCCAAAGAGTTCATGCGTGCGAATGGGTTAACCATCAGCGACGGCACTTTTAGGTCTAGGATGATTGAGATTGAGAACTTGGGCTTGGCTGAGAGTGTGCGTATTGATCCTTTGAAGAAGTATTATGTGAAGACGGAGTTCGGCGAGAAAGCCGCGAAGCTTTTGCTGGAGCTGTTTGACAAGCTGGGTCTTTGAGCATTTAGAGCATAAAGCGCGGTTGTTGTACAGTTTCTTTTTTGATGTTTTTTTAGTTGTTGAGCTGGCTGTTTTTTGTGGTTTTTTGTAGTTGTGTTCTATAAGTGAGCAGTAGGGTATATTGAGTCGTAAGATTTAAATCTATCACTTCCCCCTAACTTACACGTGAACCCCAAAAAAAGGAGGGATAAAAAAGAAAATGAAAATACTGAAAAGTAAGAAAGCCCTAAGCCCCGTAGTAGCGTCAATCATACTCATCGCAGTAACAGTCGCAGTCAGCATAGCCGTAGCAGCATGGATGGGAGCACTAACATTCACATTCATGAAAACGGAAACATACAATGTAGTTTCGATGTCATTCAGTGGAGCAAGCAATGCCACTAATAACTCAATTATTCTGAGGGTTCAGAACACTGGTACGGCATCTTTCACAATTGAAACCAATGCCAAAGTGAATGGTGTTGCAAAGACCCTTGCTGCACAAGTAACAATTGCTGCGGGAGCCACTGAGGACGTTACTATTCCAGATGTACAGTGGATAAACGGTAGGCAGTACAACGTTGAGTTGATTACCACTCAGGGCACAAAGATACCTTACATGGCTACTGCCCCACAAACATAATCCCATATTTCAGGAAAGTTTGAGATTGGGGGTAGGGTGTAAAGCCTCTCTAATTTCCCTCTATTTCCTCTTTGGAGATGCAAAAATAATGGTCGTAGAAATAAAAGAGTACGCTTCAGCAGAAGAAATAGCTGATACTCTAGAAAAGGAAATATCTGATACGAAAAGCATGTTAGGCGAATACCTGCGCCGACTGGACGACATTAGAGCCTTGGCTGAAAAATCCAAGAAAATCCGAGAAGTCGTCATGAAGTTGGCTGGAAAAAAGGCTGTAACCGAAAGCTTAGGCGAAGTAACGGTGGGAAACCTAAACGTAGTGTTGGATGCTAACTCATTCCACGAATTAACAGCCATAGAAGAGGTTGTAAGAAGCCACCAGGAAAGACTGCTGGTACTGCAAAAAACCCGCGAAGCACTGAAATGGCTGGATCAGCTTGGAGACACCGAAGGTCTAAAGTATCTTGTCGTGGAAAACAACGGCGTCCCGGAGCGCATACTCTTCAAAATATCCTAAAAGAAAGCAGCGGTATGGAAGTTGAGAATATGAACAATGAAGTCTACGCTTTTGCCCTGAAAAACGCCTTAAACGAAATTCAGAACGTATGCCCAGACATTAAAAACTCCTTCATGTTCAGGAAAGACGGCGAAATCTTAGCTGGAGACGAAAACACCCCTGAAGAAACCGCAGTTCGCGTTGTCAACGCGTTTGATGGCATATTAGAAAAAGCTGATGCGATAGGCGGTGTTGAACGCGTAACCCTTGAGGGCAGTAAGGGTAGAGTAAATATTTCTTGCGTGAACGACCTTTACTTGGTCACGGTTACTTCCAGAAAAGCAGATATGAACTACGTGAACACCTTAACCCGCGTCTTGATTCCAACAGTTCTCAAACTGCTAGAGAAAATTCACCCTACCCCCATCAAAAGCAAGTCGCCTTCACCTGAAACAGAGCCTGTAGAAGAGCCTGCTGAAGAAACCGTAACAGAAGAGCCTAAAGAAACCGTAGAGCCTGAAACTAAGCCTGAACCATCGCTTCCTGAGCCTCCCGTAAACCAGCTTATAGTTGAAAACCTCGGTGGTCTACTGGTTCCATC
>DAOUTL010000070.1 GCA_030626685.1 Candidatus Bathyarchaeota archaeon
CCAGCACGTGGGACCTTAAAATTCTTTCAACCGCAAGCCTTGACCATATTCTCTCTGGATGCGCAAGAATGTAGTTTTCCATCAGATAGTCTGCTTCGTCAGCGGTTCTGGCTAGGAGTATTGCTTCCCCAACTTTGTCGTATTTGGGTCTTCCACCTCTACCCGCCATTTGTTTGTACTCTAAAACACTGATTGGGTAGTAGCCGTATCCAGGTTCGTACCGCCTGTAATCCCGAATAACAACTGTTCTGGCGGGCAGGTTTACGCCGAAAGCCAACGTTGGTGTGGCTGTTAAAACCTTGATTTTTCCCTGTCGAAACGAATCTTCTATTATTTTGCGGTGTCCACTGCCTAAACCAGCGTGATGAAAGGCGGCTCCGCACTTAACAAGTTCCGCTAGTAATTCGCTTATCCTTGTTCTTTCTCCGGTTGCCAGAATCTTGTTAGCATCATGTTCTAGAGCTCGCTTCATAGGCTTAGACAAGACTCTTTCAACTTCTGTTGCAGCTTTTTTGGCGAGAGTAACCGCGTTTTTTCTGGTTCCTGCAAAGATCAGTGCTTGTCCACCGGATTTAATAGTGTTTAACGCCATGTTTAGGGCTGAGTTTTTTGTCTTTTTCTCTATTTTTCTTGCGTCTCCATTTTTGTATTGGATTTCGGTGTGTAGAAGCACTCCTTCATTCAATTGGATTGGTCGCCACTCTGTTGTAACATAGCCTGCTTTGAGCCACTCTGCAATTTCCTCAACGTTATTTATTGTTGCGCTTAAAGCCAAAATTTGCATGTCCGGGTTAATCTGCATGAGCCTTGCCAAGACAACCTCTAGGGTTGGTCCCCGCTCGGAATCATTTAACAAATGCACTTCGTCAGCAACTACAAGTGAAATCTCATCCATCCATTTGGCCCTATGTCTCAGAAGCGAGTCCGCCTTCTCATTCGTAGCTATGATTATATCATATCTTTCCAGCCATGGGTCAGTGCTGTCATAGTCGCCTGTGCTGATGCCTATTCTTACCCGTTTTCCACTAGGCTTCCTTATGGAAGCGTATTTCTTAAATTCTTGATATTTTTCGCTTGCTAAAGCTCTCAAAGGCGTTAGGTAGATTGCTTTCCCATTTTTTTCCAGTATGTGTTTGAGGGCGCAGAATTCAGCAATTAAGGTCTTTCCAGAGGCTGTTGGACTTGCCAAAACAAGATTTCGTCCTTTAAGGGCTCCAGCTTTTATTGCTTCCTCTTGTGGGGGGTAAAGCTCAATTATTCCAGACTTAATTATTGTTTCTTTAACGGATTCTGGTATTGGCAAGTCGGTTATTTTCACTGGGATGCGCCCATCTTTTCTCTTACAACAGCAATTACCGCATCGATAATTTAAAGTGTTATGTGCATTGGGAGGGTTTTTTGGGTTATGTTTTTCTATTAGAGATTGATACTAAACGGTGAGGAGTGCGATTTACCGTAGGGGTCGAATTGGAATGATTGAAAACGTGAAAGAGCTGCTTAAGGCGCACGAAGGCCTAAAGCGCGAAGTCTACTTGGACGTCGAAAATTCAAGTGCTGTCCCACAAGAAGTGGTTGATGCAATGCTGCCCTATTATAATCAACGTGCGTACGGTAACCCCACACTAACGCACAAACCCGGCTGGGAAGCATTTGAAACAGTAATGGAATCAGCGCAGAAAATAGCCATGTTCTTGGGCTGTGAAACGCTTGAGGAAGTTAACTTTACTCCGGGAGAAACGGAAGCTAACAACGTAGCGCTTTTGGGAGCTGCGCTTTTAAGGAAAGATAAAGGTAAAAAAATTGTGATTTCAGAAATTGAACCCTTAAGCGTGTTGCATGTTGCTGAGATGCTTCAAAAACGCGGGTTTACCATTGTGAAAATTCCAGTTGACAATGAAGGTTTTATAAATCTTGAAAAATTAAGGGGTGCTGTTGATAAAGAAACAGTTCTCGTAAGTCTATCGGCTGTGAATCACGAGATTGGAACGGTAGAACCGATCAGCGAAGCATTGGAAATAGTTAAAGACAAAAACTCTGAAACGCTTTTTCATACGGATGCTTCAGATGCTTATGGCAAGATTCAGTTTAACGTGAAAGGGTTAGATGTGGATTTGGCAACCATAAGCAGCTACAAAATTTTGGGGCCGAGGGGAACGGGTGCTTTGTACGTAAAAGAAGGCGTTAAAGTGGAAAGAATTTTGGAGGGCCAGATAGGAACACAGAAGCTTTGGCCGGGGGTTGAAAACACGCCCTTAATTGTTGGTTTCGCGAAAGCATCTGAATTGGCTTTCCAAAATTTTGAAGAAAACGTGAATCGCATGCGAAGGCTTAGAGACAGGCTGATGGATGGAATTGTTGGAAAAATACCGGAGGTTATGCTTAACGGGCCTAGAGGTGACAAGAGGGCTCCTGACAATGTGAACGTAAGCTTTCTGAGATGTGAAGGCGAAGCATTGACGATTGAGTTAAGCCTGAACGGCGTCTACGTTTCAAGTGGGAGTGCGTGCACCAGACGTCTTCTTCAGCCAAGCCATGTTCTCGTTGCTATAGGCAGAAAGTTCAGCGAAGCCCACGGCAGCATACTCATGAAAGTCACACGGTACCATGCGGAAGAGGACATAGACTATGTTTTGGGAGTTGTTCCAAAAGCTGTTGAGAGAATAAGAGGGATAGTTGGCTCTACAGGAGTGGAGTAATAGTGTCGCGGGTGCCCCTACCCTATAACCCGAAAATACTCGAACTGTTCAGAAATCCTAAGAATCTTGGAAGAATGGAGGACGCCACGGTGACGGCGGTTGCGGGAAACCCCACATGCGGAGACATGATAACTTTTTACTTAAAAATCAATGATCAAGACGTTATTGAGAAGGCATCCTTCGAGAGTTATGGTTGTGCCGCGAACATAGCAACTTCCAGCATAGTCACAGAAATGGTTAAAGGAATGAAGCTTGAGGATGCATGGAATATCTCTTGGAAAAGCGTTGTAGATGCTGTGGGTGGACTGCCAAGCATAAAGTTCCACTGCGGCATCCTAGCCGTGGGAGCACTGAAAAGAGCCATCAGAACGTACTATAAGAACAAAGGTTTTTCCCCTGATTGGCTGCCGAAAGAACCAAGTTTTGAAGAAAAGCAAGCGTTAGAGGAGGAAGAGTTGGCGGAGATGCTTTCAAAAAGAATGAAGATTGAGGAGGAAAAGTAATGTTGGATCCTTACAAGATTAGGGAAGACTTTCCGATTTTAAAGCGGAAAATAAACAACCATCCATTAATCTATTTTGACAGCGCTGCAACGTCGCAAAAGCCGAGGCAAGTGATTGAAGTCATTAAGGAATTTTACGAAAAGCACAATGCGAATGTTCATAGGGGTGTCCATACGCTTTCTCAAGAGGCATCTGAACTTTATGAAAACGCACATGAAGAAGTTGCTGAATTCATTAACGCTGACGGCGTGAAAGAAATAATTTTTGTCAGAGGCACAACTGAGGCAATAAATCTTGTTGCTTATGCTTGGGGTCTTCGGAATTTAAAGGGAGAAGACGAGGTTTTAGTCACATTGATGGAGCATCACAGTAATATTGTTCCTTGGGAGATGCTTTCCAAAATAAACGGATTCCAAGTTAAATATGTGGAAGTAAACCATGGTGAAACCTTGAACTATGAGGCTTTTGAGGATGCAATTTCTAACAGAACCAAAATTGTTTGTTTCTCTCATGTTTCAAACGTTACCGGGGTTGTGAACGATGTGAAGAGAATCGCGAAAACCGCGCATGATTATGGTGCCTTGACACTTGTGGATGGAGCGCAATCCGTTCCGCATTTACCAGTGAACGTTAAAGATTTAGACGTGGATTTTCTTGCTTTTTCAGGACATAAAATGCTGGGTCCAACAGGTATAGGCGTCTTGTACGGTAAACGCGAGGTTCTTGAGGAAATGGAACCGTTTCACGGCGGGGGTGAGATGATACGGGAGGTCTCGTTCAACTCGGTAACAAGGCGTTGTTCGATTTCTTGGAATGATTTGCCGTGGAAGTTTGAGGCGGGAACACCCAACATTTGCGGTGGAATCGGTCTAATGGAGGCTATAAGGTATTTGAGGAGAATAGGCATGGAAAACGTCAGGGCACACGAGGAAATGTTGACTGAATATACTATGCAACGTATGCAAGAATGCAGAAAAGTTAAGATCTACGGACCGCGAGATGCATCCGTTAAGTGTGGGATAATTCCCTTCAATGTTGATGGTTTAAGCTCGCATGATGTTGCTTTGTTCCTTGATAACTATGGAATTATGGTTAGAAGCGGTTTTCATTGCGCCCAACCTTTACATGAAATTTTCAAGTTGAAATCTTCGGTTAGAGTAAGCTTCTACATCTATAACACCCGAGAAGAAATCGATCGATTCGTTGAAGTTTTGAAGGAGATTGAGCGGTTTTAATGGGCATCTTTGAAGATTACGTGGCTAGAATCGAAGAAGCATGCGGCGAAGAGAGAGACTTTATTGTTGTATTTAAGTATGATAAGAAAGGCGAAGTAATCGCAAAAATTCTGGAGAAGGCAAGGATAGAGAAGTCAATTTCTCGGGTGATTTTTGAACTAACTTTTAGGAATGTTTCTTTTCGTCTTTATGGGACTGGTAAAGCCATTTTTCGGAATTTGAAGGATAAAGACGAGTTAAAGAATGTTTTATCTGACCTTTTGTTGTGATTTAGCCCGACTAACTGAGTGTACTGAATGAGACGTAAGTTTGAATCAAATTTCATCGGTAACACTGGCGTGTGTACAATGAGGCTTAAGTTGTTATTCCTTCGACTTTGCTTTTGATTTCTTGCCATATGGTGATGGCTAACGTTCTTGCTTCTTTGTCAATTGCCGTTAATGACGTTAAATAGATGATTCCGCCTGCAGCTGTCGCAATTAGAGTTAAGTATATTCTTGTTGGGTGTGGGATTACGAGTAGGGCTGTTGCCATGACGGCTGAAGCGAAAACGTATTTTGCAATGTTGCTCCAGGGGATGTTTATTTTGATCGTTTTGCGGACAATAATGTACAGGATGAAGGACGTTGTCACATGGGCTAGCGTGTTGATTATGCTTACGCTGATTGCTGCTTGTAAAGGCTGGTTTTGGGTGTAAGTTGTTAGGATGTGGAATGCTGTTGGGAGGGTTATTGCGGACTGAAGGTATGGTAAAGAAAATATGATAAACAGTCGGCTTTTGGCTAATTCCCTGAATGATATTTTTGCTTTTTCATCTATTCTTTCAACTCCGAAGAGTACGGAGCCGAAAAGTCCTGATATTGTTATGATGAGGGCGTCTATTGCCAGCGCAATTAACACGGGCCAAGCATCTTTGTATACGTCCTTCATGATTATGACGTAGGAGTCTGATAGCGCTATGGCCCCAACGGTCATGGGTATGGCGAACATTAGAACCGTTTTTAGCGAAGTTGTTATGTCTTCGGGTTTTCTTTCTGCTAGAAGCTTCGGGTATAATGCAAAGGCTAGGAAAGAGGAGTAGGTGATTACTTTTGCGATTTGTGCTGCTGCACCGTAATTGCTTCGGGCTTCTTCTCCGCAGTAGGTGAATAGCATGATTAGTATGAAGGCTGCTATCTGGCCGCCGGCAACGTTGTAAATGTTTGCTGTGGAGCCTTTCAGCCATTCCTTTACGTATTCCCATTTAATCCGTTGTTTGAGTTCTTTTGCGAGAAGCTTGAAGTAGTAGATTGTTTGTATGGCAACGGCTGTTATGAGGCTGAGTATTGCTCCCAGAAGGGGTTGTTGGAATTGGATTATGAGTATGTAGCCTAAAATAACTTTGCAGCATTCTCCTGTGAGTAATCCGTAGCCTATTACTTGAGGCATTTTCGCCCGGAGGCACGCCTCTAACGCGTTGATGGAGTAGAGCTCTATTATCTGAATTGCGACTAAGAAGTATAGGAGTAGGTATTTTTCGCTGACGCCGAGTGCTGAGGTTATTATGGGAACGAGTGGAAGATAGATGACTGCGGCTGTTATTGAAATTGTTAGGTTTGCGAGGATTCCTGTTTTGGCGGCTCCTTCTCTTCCTCTTGCCACGAACCGCATGGTCCAGAATGGGAGCACTCCAGCCAGCAGTGTAAAGTATGCTGATACGTCGTTTATGTTGAACCATATGCCATATTCTGGTTTTGTGGTTGCGCGGGCTATCATGAGTTGGAAGATTAGGCCTGTTGCGACGCTGAGCATTTTAGCTGCGAAAATAACGAAGCCAGAATATTGAAGCCTAATTTGATTCTTGGTCAAGCCTTCACCTTTATGGGAGTGTTAACGATATAGTTAGGATGTGTATATTTTAATTTGATTAATTTTATGTTACGTGTAGGTGAATGAACACGTGCCCGAAAAATCAGGTTTCATTACGCCGACTCTGCTGAAAGGTTTCTGAGAGGAATGTGGGAGGGTTCTTTATTGTCGGGATGAGTGTGCGTGTGTGGCTTTTGAGGAAATCACATTATTTCGGCGCTACAGCCAAGAAAACCTGAAGAATACTCTGATGTTACCTTAATTTTAGAAGAAAACAGAGTGATTCACATGAATGTTTTCCTTAAGATCAGCTATCCGCCTTTTTATCACGCTATTGCGTGAATTTTTAACCAATAGCACCCTACCCCCCGTATTTTTCAACATACCTCGCCTATTTGGAGCCGAATATGTTTTGTTTGTTGATGGAAGCAAAGTTTTGGGTGTTTTGACAGTTTTTTCAGCGGTTTTACACATGATTTCAGGTCTGTTTGGCAATATAATTTTTAACTGCTGATTGGCTTTTTCAGTTTCCTTTTCAATATTTGGGCTTGTCGAACAAACAGTTCAATATGATACCTCCCTATCGTTTTCAATAC
>DAOUTL010000120.1 GCA_030626685.1 Candidatus Bathyarchaeota archaeon
ATAAACTTGCGAAACACTTCGGCGATTGACCGCCAAATAGTTGTTGAATACTTGCTTGGAAAACTTGTTGATTTACTGACAAGCTGGAAGCTTAAGGCGGTTTTCCTTTTCGCTGAGGAAGCTCATCTTTACTTGCGTGAAACTTATTGGGATGACATTGTAACGCGCATGCGGCATCTCGGAATATTTACCACGTTTATAACAAATCAGCCTGACACGATCCGTGGAAACATCTACCGTCAAGCAGACAACATATTTCTCTTCAACTTCACAAACGAACATGATTTAGAGGTTGTTTCACGGGCAGCCAGAGTGGACGCAGAAACAGTTAAATCCATTGCTGTAGACTTGCCTCCACATTATTGCTTGGTGCTTGGAAAAGTTGTGAAAGATTTCCCGATGGTTGCGAAAGTTAAAGCTTTAGATGTTAAAACCATGGGAGAAACAAGGCTCTTCTTCAAAGACATGAATTAAGCTTTCCAGAGTATTCCGGTAAACATGAAAAAGCACAGGTAGGTGCGTAGTCGGAATTGGAACGGGATAGGGGCTTCATCTAGATTATGAGGTTTTACTTAGTTTAAGAACTGTGATAGTGGTCGTGGCGCCTACTATGGCAAAGGATATGAGAAGAATTAGGGTGCTTATGTCTGCGAAGCTTGGGATGAATAGACCAAGAAGTAGGTTGGCGTAGAAGATGGATATTATGAAAAGAATGAGTATAGCAAGTGCAAGGGTCTTAGCCCATCGGCGATGTAAAAAAAGGCCAATCGCAGTTATTATGTTCAACACAATGATGAATCGGAGAATATTCTTGACAAGAATCGTGAGTCCTGCTAGCCCTCCAGTTGCAGGGAGGCTGATTTCGCTGGCTCTGTAGGGTGGTGGGTAATATAACGATGGAAGAAGAAGAATAGCGAAAACGAATAGAGCAAATAGTAGAAAATTCGCTGATGCGAGTTGTTCGATCTTTATCACTTCTTTAACTTTAGTGAACTCTACAATGAGTGCAGCACCTATTCCTATGGTCCAAGTGCCTATTATCAGAACTGGATACATGAATAGTAGGGGGTATGTTTCATCGTTGGGAGGTCGAGCCACAACCCACGTGCCTTCGACGGTTGAATCTGACACCGTTGCCCCGAGGATTCGGGCGCTAAATCCGTATTTAACGGTAATGTCGACATGGAAGCTAGGGGTTGTGAGAATGGATGGAGGGGGTTTTTCTGTGTATGTAAGGCAGTACATTTTAAGGGTGAATGTGTGGTTTCCTAGTTCGAAGTTTAAGTTATAGGAGCGTGAGCCTCGAGCTATCAGGTATAAAGAAGATGGCGTCTTTCTTTCGTAGGTTGCGCTGACACCTAGCAAGGTAACGGAATGGTTTGTGGGATTTTCGATTGTGAAGTTGCACTCGAAAAACTCTCCGTTCTCTGCGTCCATGCAAACTAAAGGTTCAGAGGCGTTGCATTCAACTTTTGTTAGTTGTATTTGGCTGATTATTTCCTCTTGTCCAGAGTCAGTAACTATGATATTTTGATATTGAAAAGCAAAAAATGCACTCAAACACAAACACTAAAACCAGTAACCATTTTGATTTGGACATACGAATCTATGGTTCATTGTTTTGAGGTTGAAATAAATAATTTCTGTTTACCGTGCGTGCTCAAGCGTTATTCATTTATATATCACTGTTCGCAACGACTCATAAAAGAAAACTAACCGAAACTGAATGAATGATTACGTTTTACATTCATTTGATGAACACGAGTTAAGCTTTTCCAGTTTTTGTCTATTTCTCTGGAAGAATTCTCTGAAGCTTTTTGTTAAATCGTATTTTTCCACACCATCGAATGTGACCCATCTTAATTCTGCAGCATCATCCGCGGCTTTAAGCGTTCCACCTTTAAGTTTCACAAAATAGTCAACTATTACAAAATGATACTTTATCTTGCCATTTTCATCCACACTTATGTTATCGACAACATCGATAAGTTCAGGCTTTCCAACTTCCAAGTTTGTTTCTTCGTTAACTTCCCTAACCACCGTCTGCTCTACACTCTCACCTAATTCCACCAAGCCGCCAGGAATACTCCATTTTCCCCTCCCAGGCTCACTTTTCCTTTTTTCAAGAAGAACTCTACCATTGCAAATTACGACTGCACCTACACCTACAATTGGTTGGTTAGGATAAAGCCTCTTCAAAGCGAAAGCCTCTCTTTATAAAATGTCTTATTCATATCTTAAAGCTTCTACTGGTTTAAGTTTTGAAGCTCGCCAAGCTAGGTAAAGTTTATTGTTTTAACGATCGTCGTCACACACATGTCCCTTTTTATTTGCTTAGATATTTCCAGGATAGAACTATGCCTATTGAAGCAAACACTGCCGCAAATATTCCGAGATACGTAAAGTCAAACAGCAATTGTGCCACATCTGTTTCGTAGAGCAGAAGCTGTCTGACAGCGTCGCTTGTATATGTTAATGGATTCACTTTCGCTATGATTTGCAGCCAGTCAGGCATAGTTGAAATTGGGAAAAGCGAATTGCTAGTGAACATGAGTGGCAAGTTAAGCAAGTTCATAACAGCCATCTGAGTCTCCCATCTAGTAGACCTAATACCTATCAACAAGAATATGGATGACAAGCCTATGCAAATTAGGAATGTTGCTGCAAAAACTCCTAGAATGTTAAGTGGAGTGAAACTTGGACCAGTTTGAAGACCGAAGAGAAACGCAATACCTAGGACTATGCTTGCTTGAATCAAAGACCTTATGGTTGCAGACATAACTTTTGAAAGCACTATGGAACTTCGTGCAACTGGAGTGCTGAGAACCTTGTTTAAGAAGCCTAAACGTCTGTCCCAAACAATTGACATGCCACTGAACATTGTTGTGAATAAACTGACAAAGGAGAGGATACCAACAGCCATGTATGAGAAATAATCACTTGTGCCGAAGGTTTGGCGCATGATTTGATTTGCAAATTCCGGCGGGATGTTGGGATTGTTAGTAAACATTGCGTTTATGTTCATTGCTTTGCCGAACAAACCCATCCATATAACTGGTTGAACTATGGAAATAAACAGTATGAATGGTTCCTTATACCATTTCTTCAGCTCTCTATTAGTTAACGCCCAAAATCCATGAAAAGGATTTTTAGAACCATTGTTTCTACTCATCTCCTCCTCGACCTCCTTAAAGTTCTCCTATGGGCACGAAAACTTTCCTTAGACTCTTCCACATCGCGTAGAGACCTACCAGTGTAATCTAAATAAACCTCGTCTAGGGTCGGCTTTGTAAGCGAAAGCCGTGTGACAGCGTATCCCTTTCTCCGTAAAACTTCAATTACGATGGGTGCAGTTATTTCGCCGTTTTCAGCCTTAATCCAGTACATGCCGTTTTGCTTCCTTACTTCCTTCACATTATCAATTTTCTCAACAAGTCCGCTTATGTCAGCGTCTTCTTGAATGCTCAAAGTTATGATGTCTCCGCCAAGAGCGTTTTTCAAATCTCCTGGAGAACCCACAACAACTATCTTTCCATAGTCGATTATTGCAATACGGTCACATAGGGCGTCTGCTTCCTCAAGATAATGGGTTGTCATAAAAAGTGTCATACCAAACTCCTTCTTAAGCAGTTTAATGTAGTTCCAAGTTGCCGCTCTGGTTTGCACATCCAAACCTAAAGTTGGCTCATCTAGGAAAAGCACCCGCGGCCTATTGATCAATCCGCATGCCAGTTCAAGTCTTCGCCGCATCCCACCAGAGTAAGTCTCAACTTTTTTATCTTTAAACGCCGTTAGTTCAACAAGCTCCAAAAGCTCAAATGCACGCTTTTTGGAAACTTCACGGGGTATGCCATACAGGTCTGCACACAAGATTATGTTCTCATAGCCCGTTAAGTCTTCGTCTGCAGTATATTCTTGCGGTACAACACCTATGACATTCCTAACCATGCTTGCTTGCTTTACGATGTCATATCCGCACACGGATGCTGTGCCTTCTGTTGGCTTCAAAATGGTTATTAACATGTTAATGGTCGTTGTTTTTCCAGCCCCATTAGGACCCAGAAAACCGAAGATTTCACCTTCCGTAACATAGAAGTTTACGTGGTCAACCGCCACTAGGCTTTTGTTAAAAACTTTAGTTAAACCTTCAGCACTTATCACATCTTCAGTCATTCACTTTCCTTCTTTAACTTTCTTGCTTATTTCCTCAATTCTTTCAGCGGTGCTATTCAAAAATTCCTTAAC
>DAOUTL010000046.1 GCA_030626685.1 Candidatus Bathyarchaeota archaeon
GGAGATCTACGTCGCTTTCTTCATGAATTTTACCTTTGGCTACGCTTCCATAAAGCAGAACACTTAAAACTTGGGGGTGTTTTTCGACAATTTCGTAAGCCGCTATCCAAGCAGTCTCTTTTAAAGAGGGGATCAAAATGGCGTGTAACCTCTCGTGGTCAACCTGATAGCCATTACCGCTAAGCTTTACTACACCGAGTTGAAGAAGCTGTTTTAGTTTTATTGAGAGCCACCTTTCGCTGAGACCTGTTGTTTTAACTAGTTCTGAAAAGGACTTCTCACCACTGGATAAAGCACGCACGATTCTTCCTTCAGGTGTAAATGCGAATAGCTTCAGCGTTTCCTTTCTCATGGTAAATATGTTATGGAGCTGACGTTTATTAAGCTTTACTAAGTATAGAAACTTTATTAAGTACAAATTAAGAAGAGTCCATAGCTTTGAGGGGGGTAAAGCTGCCTTTGTTTATCCTGGGTAATAGCATGCAGGGATTGCAATACATTCATGCTTTAAACATTTCAATTTCCATCATTGGTAATTTCCTTACAAAACGCAGACAGAAATGCATAGAAGGATGCGGACACAAACCAACATGTCAGAAGAGGTGACGCCCATCCCAACTCAACATGCAATATGCTAGTGAGTAACAAAGGATTAAGTTAAACTCTGAAATATTTATATTATCTACAATAAATAATCAGCTTTGAGAATGGGAGATAGGGAAGTGTGTGACAAGTTTAAAATTACCATTAAGGCATCTACTCCAATTAGTTGTGAGTTTAGAAATAAAGAATTGGTGGAATATTTTAGAAAGTATTTTAATGAAAAGAAAATTCAACCTTGGAAACATCAAGCAGAGGCATTTCAAAAAATTATTGATGGCAAAACTGTTTTCCTCGTTGCTGGAACAGGATCTGGTAAAACGTTAGCTGTTGCCCTACCAATTTTTTTCCTTATAAAAAAGAATAAGATTAAGAAAGTTATGTTCGTGTATCCTACTAGGGCTCTCATCGAGGATCAAATGAAAGTCTTAGAAAAATTATGTGAGGTTTTTGGTTTTGGCAATGAAGTTATGGGGGAAATTAAGGGTGGTATGAATAGAGGGGAATTATTGAAAAACCTTTCAAAAAGGATTATTCTTGCTACACCAGACGAAATATACTGGTTCTTTAGGAAGAATGTGAAGTATTCTTCTTTCCTCATATTTGGCTTGTCGCTAGTTGATACGTTTGTATTTGACGAGATACACCTTTTCCGAGGTCTATCTCTGCAAGCATTACTTCTTTTCATGAGAAGAATACAGATCCTTGATGAGAGAATAGGCAAGAAATGGGCGTTCCATTATCTCTCCGCCACTCCGCAGAGAAGGTTAATGAATGAAGCTCAGTCTCACGTAATAAAAGGGGAAGGCAAAAGTGGAGAGATTACACTTGTAGCGATGAAGAAGAAAGGATATGTCACAGATGATGTAACGGACATACTTGAAAAACTCGGTCGGTCGATTAATTTTAAATCGAAAATTTTGGTCGTGTTAAATTCCGCATCAAACGCTCATAGACTATTCTACAACTTGGGGGTAGGGTTTCCTCCAAAGGACCTACTGAAAATGGTGAAGACGGATGAATCTAAGGAGAGACTAAAAAGCTTAATAAGAATAAGGGTGAGATCGATACCAAAGGATTTACGTGAAAAATATTGTGACATCGTATTTGATTTCCTGAATCCCAGTCTACGAGAGATTGACCATACGGGTGATGCGAAGCTAAAGGCGGAAAAGGCTATTTGGATGGTAAGTAGGCATCTTTGGTTCTGTTACAGACTTTATCGTAAATTCTGTGAGACTGAGATATGGGATGATATGTATCGCAACTTCGGAAAGCCCATTAAAGATGTGATGGAATGGTACAGAGAGCTTGAAGCTAAAGGGCATCAAATCAAAGATGCCGTCAGTAAATTAACAGATGATATTGGGAAGGAACTCTCTTCAGAGGATTGTTCTCTAAAGGAGTTGTCCTTATGTCTTCAGAGGTTATGCCCTCGTATTTCCTGGAGCATAATTCGTCACGTCGAGAATTTGATAAGAGTGAAGGCAGAGGATGTCCCACATTTAACTGTGGTCTCTTATGTAGAGAGCGATAAAGTGAAGAAAAGGATGATTCCACTTTCTTTTATCGAAAGACTTGAGGGCATCTCAGAAGAGGATAGAGAGAAGCTAAGCGAAAGAGCATTGGAACATGGGAATGTTGATTACGCTATAAGAAGGTTCAAGCTAGTTGATGAAAAGAAGGTTCCTTTGATAAGGTATAGCGGTAGCATGAATCGGAAAGCTAGGAAGGGATTAGTAAGGATTTTCGACGAGATAGGTGGAATATTACTATCGACCTCAGCAGTTGAAGTTGGAGTGGACTTTGACTGCGACATACTAATTACAGAGGAATGTGACTGCTCCTCATTTATACAACGACTTGGAAGGGTCGCAAGGAGGAGTGAGAAAGGCAAGTGTTTTCTCTTGCTGTCACCGGACTCTTATGATCAAATGAGAAGCGAGTTTAGGAAGAAGAACGTTGAAAGAGAGGAATTTAACGAGCACGTGAGGAAGGTGCTTCCGTTTAAACACTTTATGAGTGAATGGTCAGAGTTTGTTGACCTAATTCACTATAATATCAACGAACAGATTGGCGTGATTGGAAGGTACTTAAATGGTAAGATGTTTCCAACACAGACAGAGGAGTTCTCAACTGTAATTCGTAAACTTCGCTCCAATAACATCAATTTAAGGAGTTATGGGTTGAGACAAACACTACCCGGAGTAGGACTGAAGGGTGGTGTCTCAAAAGACCTATTCTACATACTAAAGTATCTGGACAGCAATGATTTGTTCTTCTCCGCTTCACCATTCAAAATAGCGAGTTCCGATAAGTCTTTCGACTCTATAATCTTTGAAAAACCGAAGTATGAGGAAATCATTCCAGACATTGATCGGATTTTAAAGATGAGTAAAATTCTCTTGGTTATAGATGGTGGGATACGTCTAATAATAAAGCCTAGCATAGCCAGCGAGTACGATGCTCTTTATGAGTTCAAAGATTCTCCTGATCTGGTGAAAGAACTTGAATTAATGCCAGATTTAAGTGAGAATGAAATCGGGTGGCTTATGAGAAAAAGATGTAGTAAAACTGATGGAATTCTTTTGTTGTTTGGCGATCTATTCTTTAGACGTGTAAGAAAAAGTGGGGAAATAGAGGAGGAAGTTGTAGATCGTTACAGAATTCCAATACACATTCCAGATCAGATGTACATTCTCATGTTTAAGGGATACATGGAAAGGGTAAAAAATGTTTTGTCAAAGAAGGGAATGCTGGACTTGGAGGAAACATACTTAATCTTTAACAAATACGGGATAATCATGGAGAAGTTTTTTGGAGCATCATATATCATTTATGATATGCTTATGGGGGCGTTTAAATGAGCATAATTGAGAGGTTCAAGGATAAATATG
The DNA here is from genome assembly GCA_030626685.1 of Candidatus Bathyarchaeota archaeon. Taxonomy (GTDB): domain Archaea; phylum Thermoproteota; class Bathyarchaeia; order Bathyarchaeales; family Bathycorpusculaceae; genus DAOUTL01. The sequence continues at coordinate 3,498 of DAOUTL010000046.1, forward strand.
CAAAGTCAGAGCCGCAAGTTAGCTTATTCGATCACAGCCTCGGTGTTGCAAAGATAGCAAATGAGTTACTTAAGGAAGTGAAATGTAGCAAAAGAACTAGAACCGTGATTGTCCTATCATCCTTTCTCCACGACATAGGGAAGCTAAACGAGGAATTTCAAACAATGTTGAAAGGTGGAAAGCGTAGTCTACTACATGAATCTTATAGTACGAACTACTTACAATGTGTCTTGGGCGGGGAACTCAAAAATATTATAAGTTTCTTACGAGAAAACAGCATCGAAGTCCCGTTGGACTATGATGAGTTGGACCCTGAAGATAAAGATGACATCTCAGCCTTTATAGTCTCTCATCATTCCCGTTTCTATTTATCCATAGTATCTGAGGAACCTAATTTAAGTGGGAAATATAAGGTTAGACATTATTGGACTCTTTGGTATCCAGATGAGATTAGAAAAATTACATTAGCCGACCTGTTGTTCAGGTACCACCCATGTGGAGGGTTCATCACGTTAGGTGATTATACCCACTCATGGTCATTGGAGGAGAAGACGAAATATCATCCTCTAGTTGAAAGGATGATTAAAGGGTGGGAATGCGGGGAAGAGCAAGAAATCGAGGAGTCACTTGAGGTGTTTAAGGAAACACCAAAACATTTAATGAGGCTTATTTTTGAAGAGGTCTGTGAGGCGATGCGACATGATAGATGAGAAAATAATTAAAAGAGCAAGAAGTATGGCAGAGAGAGGTACTGTTGGAAAAATTGGTGATTACATCACCATCAGGGTTTCAAGTAAGGTCGTGATGAAAGATGAAGTTTATCTGGGGTACCTCTTGTTAAATAAGTATTTAGGGAGACTTTTTGAGAGGGTGATCGAAAGGAAATTTGAGGGTTCCCGTATATACTCTGACCTTGAAAACTTCTATTATCTTTGTCCATACAGCGAACAACTAAGAAAGTTGCCAGAGTACGCTAAGAAACAGTTCAGAACGGATCTGCCACTCATACTCTTTTGCGATGAAGAGGATACGGACAATCTGGAGGTTCTCGGGTACTTCAAAAATCTCATAGCACTCGGCCAATTTAATTGGGATGTATTTCCACTGTATATGATGCCAAAAGAGTATAAACAAGACCTAAAGCATAAACTAAAGACCATTCTAAATGACTTAAGAGAAAAAGAGGACTTCCCAAACTTTATTGGCTGTCTCTCATACTTCTTTTCAGCGCTGACAACTCCGCCCTTCGGTAAGGAAATGCAATCCCCGGCATGGTTTCTATTGAGGTTCTATTATGATAGGATAAAGAATGAAAATAAGAAAGAGAAGTTGAAGCGGATTCTTCAACATTGTGGACTAACAAAAAGCGAAATAGAGAATATGCCGCATGATGTGGGAAGGTTGATGACGAAACTAAAAGGAGAATTAAAGCGTCTAAGTAAAGGCGCCATGAATTCTATGATGAACTTCTTCTTGGATGACGTTTGGGATCAACTGGGCTTCCCATATCAGGGTTGGAAGTTCACAGAACTAAGTAACTTTGATGATGTCATTGATTCTTGCATGATCGTATCTCCATACTTTGTTATAGCAAAATCATATGTAGGAAAGGAATGTAGCATCTGTGGGTTTGGACGCCCAACAATTAGTGACACAAACATAATGTTTGGTGTGGGGAAGGAAAGATATTGTAAGTTATGGGAGAAAGGAGTAACAAAAATAAAGGGGAAGAAACATCACAGGCTTGCTTGTATAAAGTGCGGATTAGCATCCTATTTAAAACTCAAGTTAATCGGATGCATGTGGACTCGTGTTGGTGGGGGGAAGCGAAATCCTCTTCCTCGCAGGTTTATGGTAATCCTACACATAGGTCAACATAGTGAGAAGGATGTTGATTATCTTAGCAAGATGTTCGTGGCAATACATGAAAGAGTTAGAGAGTTTCGTGATAAAGTGGGAAAACTGAGAGAGTTAAGGGAAGTTGTTGAGAAACTGACGAGGAAAATAGGGGAATATAAGGATCTTAAAAGGTTAAGGGAACTCGAAGAAGAAAAGGAGAAGTTGGAAGTTAAAGCTAAAAAGTTAGGAGATGATGTTAGAGTGTTGTGGACGTGGGTTGTTGAAAACGTTCCTCCAATACTACGAGAAAGAGGGTGGAGGGAAATTGAGGGAAGATGTATTCCCTTCTATATAGGGAAAGAATATGGAATATACGCTTTTCTGTTACCCAAAGCCCCATCAGGAATTGTTGAGGGAAAAGACTTAGAGTTTTATCAAAAGAGATTTGATGAAAGCAGAGTGGTGATCCTCTCGGCGATAGGTTACCTATCTAAGATGTGCAAATGTGATGGCGATTACTACTACATGTGTCTGCCAACTACAATGTCTATGAGAAGAACAATTCACATACCCGGCTACGAATGTTCTGTGGATAAAGCGATAAACTATTATGCCGTGTTAGTTAATCTCGTATCGGATCTCTACGGAGCAAGAGAAGGGTTAGACAGAAAATTCCTGCTTGCAGAGAGATACGCCGAAGATCCTATTATTGAATTTACACATTTCCTGAGAGAATGGAAGCAAAAGAAAAGGTATTATAACCTTAAGCAGGATTTTAAATACGACTTTAATGCAATAAAAGGATTGTTAGGAGAAGATTGAATTGAAAAACGTAGAGTTTATAGAAAGTTTGGCAGACAAGACATTTGATACATTAGACAAATTATGGATTCTTCCGATGTCCATATTTGAAAGCCCAACGACATACGAGAAATATCCAAGATTGCTAAGTGAATCTTTACTTCGCCGCAAAGAGGTTAAACTTGCATTTAAAGAGTGGGAGACAAAGGTACTAAGGGATGCCAAAGTATCAAAAGATGCCGCTTTAAGCGCATTAAAGGACTACGAAAAATTTCTTTTAGAAAATTCTCAGAAAGTGATGGAGAACTTTGATTACTTTAGTCGTACCAGTTATTCGTGGGCCCTTGATTACATCTCGGATAGGAAAATAGTGGGTGAAGAGTTTAGGAAAGCAGGAGATGCTCTAAAGAAAAATGTGACTGAAGTTTGTCAAAAGTTATCTACAGACGAGGCTATTAAGGAAGTTAGGAAAATGATCAAAGACATCATACCAAAGGAACTAAGCGAAGACAAAGTTAGCGAGAATATTAGATTTTTAATTAGACATATACCATACTTTGCTAAGAAAGAGGGGGAGAAAAAATGAACATCCCAAAGAACAGGTTTCGTCCATTAGATGATGAATTAATATTCGAGAAGGGAAAACTGAAAAATCTGAATCCGATCTTTAAGGGAAGAGTCTTTACTGTTGTTGGCATAAGAAGGACTACTTCAAGATTTATGCCAGTGTCACACTTGGGATTTTCAAATGAATCCTACGTAGATAAAGATACGGTGTTGGGAGAAAAAAGGGCTGTTTTCATTGGGAGGAAACAGAAGGCGATAGAACGAAGGATGCACATGAAAATTCTTAGAAGAGAGTTTGAAAACCTTTATGGGAAGAAGAGTTGGAAGGACGTATGGAAAGAGAACTTTACGATGGAATGTGAAATACCCAATAACTTATGTGTAGTATGCCCAAATTGTTCGCTTTTTGGGGCTTTAAGAGCGGGCGAACAGGCATGGTATTCAAAGTCTAGATACTTTGACACGTATTCCATTGAGCCAGCATCAACTTGTATAGCCTCTAAAGAGTCAGATGAGGGTATGGGATTAGGGAATCAAGTTTATGAAAGCCCTGAAGAGGCTCGTGGCGCAGAGACATTCTTCTACTACGAATATGTGAAACCGAATACGCACTTCCCGTTTATTACGATGATCCTAGAGCCAACAGAACTTGACGTAAGTGGTTATCTCATTGCCCACAGCCTCGCAAATAAACAGGGGTTTGGACAATACTCCGCCGTTCAAGGAAAATTTGACTCTAAAATTTTAGGCGTAGCTTTGGGGTATCCAAAGTTTTCAGTGTTAGACATGTTTAATTGGGTGAAAGAGGGCAAAGAGGAAGGCAAAGATTGTTATACAGGGATAGCGGACAGGTTAACGGCAGATGTGTTCTTATGTGAAGAGGAGAACTCCGTTTTTCTGGGGGAAAACGTGAACACATTTGTAGGCGAGAGAAGTACCTTCGAGAAGTTTAGATCACTATTGACGAAGTACAAAAGTTTTCTAGAGTCAAAGAAATCCAAAAAAGAAGAGGAAGAGAAAAAAGAGTAAACGGCAATGAAGCTTTACGCAGCCCCGCTTCTGCTCACCAGTGCTGGTTACTTCATAAGCATTAGAAGTGACTATGCATCTAACTATGTTCCTCTTTACTACATCTCAAAATATGCCCTTGCCTATGCATTCACACGTACAGAAACGTTTAGACGTCCCTTCGGTAAAGGAGATGTATTTGATTGGAATAAATACGTAAGGGCATTACCAAGAGACAAACATCCAATTTATACAACACCTGCTATACCGGTGAAAACAGAAAACAGTCATCTAGAGTACATGACACCATCAGAAATCACGCTTGATAGACAGATATTCAATGTACGCCCAGAAAGCCCTTATGGAAAGATGCCTGATAGATTTCCAAAATACGGGACAATAGAATATATGAAACCATGCATTGAATTTATGACATTTCTCTTCTCAGAGAACAAAGACATCATAAAGAGGATTATAGATGGTAGGACCTATCTCATCGGATTTAAGAGAGTAATGTTCACTGTCAAGGAATTTCCAAGAGGCTCCAAGATTGTAGAAACTCGTCCCAAAGATAAAGGAGAATTCGACACTAATTGCTACATTGAACTAAGGATAGGATCAGAAATTTTACAGAATTTTGTTACATATGAAACCTATGACATTTCAAAAAGAACGATGGTGTTTAAAGGAAGATTTAGAGGAAGAGCATATCGCGCATTCTTTCCATTTAATGACGGAGTAACAATTAACATACCAGCGGTATACATTGATGAGTTTTATGGCGAGAGGAACAAAATCGATGTATCTTCTCGCATTTGACGTCTCACCGCTAGTTGATGCAAAAATTCCATTTTCCGGTCCTTACATTAAGGCATTTTTCACCTCCTTGTTAAGAAAGATCAATGATGACCTAACCGAAAAAGTACAAAATGTCGAAGGCATAAAACCATATTCTATTGCACCATTAAGTCTAGATAATTGCTTTTCTTTCCACTTGGCTAGAAAAAGTCTTATCTACAATTTCAGAATATCTCTCCTAAATGAAGAGGTTTTCTCACGACTCATAACTCCAATCTTAAATGCGCTGCCAGATACTGTTGACATAGATGGAAAAAAATGGCTTATAAGAAGAGTAAGCTTGGATAAAATTGCTTTTGAAAGACTATATGAAATCAATTCAATAGATTCAAGTTTCCGCTTAAATTTTCTTACACCGACATATCCCTGGAAGTGCTATGCAGAGTTCCACGGGTTTCTTCCCGCGCCGATTAACATCTTCTATAATCTAATTGAGACATGGAATGCCTTCTCACCCATAAAGTTCAATAGCGAAAGCTTCAGGGAGTGGGTGGATAAAAGCATGGTGATCTCAAGCTCTCAGCTGAAGATATGGAAGCATGTCGATATTAGTGATGCAGAAGAGCCCACGGTTTTTACTGGTTGGTGTAACTACAAAATCACGGAAAGTGAAGATTACAGCATGAAGGAGCATGAGAGGTGGTGCAAATTGATATATGCTCTTGGCAGGTTTGCTGAGATTGCTAACGTCGGCGAAAACAGAACGGCGGGCTTCGGCGTTGTGAAGTTCGCACCTAGCTTAGTAAATAGCTTACAGAAAACTTCAACTTGTTAAATGTATCATAACAAAAACAGTTTCTTGGCAATTTATGAATTATTAAAGCATTACGGAGAAATGCGTGGTCAAGGTTTCGAGA